>JAFPBP010000342.1 GCA_017424085.1 Clostridia bacterium | reverse complement strand
GACGAAATCAAGGATGGTCACGTCGGTTTCATGCCCGATGGCGCTGATGACGGGAAGGGGGAACGCGGCAACGGTACGGGCAAGGGTCTCGTCGTTGAACACGGCAAGATCCTCGTAGGAGCCACCGCCGCGGGCAATGATGACAACGTCGGTCTCGGGGCGGTTACGAAAATACTCCAAGGCGCGCAGGACCGAGGGCACGGTCTCGCTTCCCTGCATCAGGCAGGGATATACGCACACGCTCACCGAGGGGGCAAGACGGGAGCAAACGCTCAGAACGTCCCGCACGGCGGCACCCGTGGAGGAGGTGCAGACCCCAACAGTGCGAGGATAGGGAGGCAGGGGGCGCTTGTCCGAAAACAGCCCCTCCCGCTCCAGAGTCTCCTTGAGGCGGAGATATTCCAGATACAACGCCCCCAAGCCGTCGGGGAGCATCCGATCCACGTAGAACTGATACTGCCCGTCCCGCTCGTAAAGGGACACTCTCCCCTGCAGGAGGACCTGCATTCCGTCTCTTGGGACAAAGGTCAGGGCTTCTGCCCTGCCGTTGAACATAACGGCTTTTACAGAAGATTCCCGATCCTTGAGGGAGAAATAGCAATGACCGCTTTTTGCGTTGCGGATAAAGTTGGAAAGCTCGCCTCGGATCCAAAGATTTTTCAGATTCCGATCGCCCTCCAACAGGGATTTTACGTAAAAATTCAATTGTGCCACGGTAAGGGCAGAGGGTGCACTCATCCGATGACTCCTTCGTGTTTGAGGCGGGCAAGATATGCAATACCCGCAGCGTTATCACAGGAAAATCCGTCGGCGGCAAAGATCGCGCCGTACCGATCGGACAGACGGCGACGGATCCAGCTGTTGGAGCAAACGCCCCCGATCATCAGAAGGGGAAGATCGGGATGCTCGCGCAGAGCGTGCTCGATCATCGCCTCCAGCTGAGACGCCACGGTATCCACGGCAAAGAAAGCAATCTCCTCCCGAGGCGTTCCCTGCTCCAGCATGCGCTTTGCGGTATTTTCAAAGCCCGAAAGGGTGCAGCAGCCGTCCTTGAGACGCACCTGCCGCTTAACGGGACGGGCAACGCGCAATGCGTCGGGATCCATATGAGCGCCGCAGGGGAAGGGATACCCCAAAAGAACGCCGATCCGATCGATCAACTGACCTGCGTGCAGGTCCAGGGTATGCCCGAGAATTTGAATATCATTGATGCCGTTGACCAGCAAAAGCTCGGTGGTTCCGCCCGAAACGTGGAACGCCAAAAAGGAACGGGAAAAGAGATCGTCCCGTCCCGCAGACCACAAGCCTGCGGCAACGTGCCCCTGCTGATGGGAAAACTCGTAAAGAGGGCATCCGCAGGCGTGAGAAATCGAACGAGCCAACGCCACGCCCGTCAGAAAGCAGGGCATATACGACCCGTCCGCCGTACGGGGACGGGAAGAAACTCCCACGGCGGAAAGGCACATGGGAGAAGGCAGAGATTCCATCAACGGGGGAAACTGCTTGACATGAAGGAAAACGGCGTCGCTCTGACGCAACCCCCGCTCCCCCTCCTTGACGGGAAGAAGCTTGCGGCGGCTCTCCATTCCCTCAGGGGAACAGAGCGCCACGGAGGTCGTGTAATTACTGGTATCGACGCCGAGGTATTCACTTTTCACGGACATAAGATGCAAGAACACCGTTGCCGTATGCCGCAGATTCGGGAGAATCGTAGATCTTGATCAGATTCACCGCCTCGTTGATCGCAACGGCGGGTGCGATCTCGGTATAGCCGATTTCATACACTGCGATGCGCAGGGCAGTCAAAAGCATTTTGGAGAGGCGATCGAGGGTTCTCTTCTTGCAGTAGCTTGCAATGATTCCGTCGATCTCGGTCTGATGATCCAGAACACCGTGGAACAAGCCACGGACAAAATCATCCAGAACGATCTCGTGATTCTCTTCGGCAAGGGACAGGATTTCTTCACGGTCAGGCTCGGTCATGAACGCGCTTTCAAACAGAAGAATGAAGGCGTTGTTTCGGGCTTCGGAGCGTTTCAACATAAACAATCCGCCTTATTTTGCCGCGGGTGCCTTGGCAACGGCAAGACCGACCACGGAAATATTAACGTTGTTGACCTCAATGCCGGTCATATCGGAAACGGCATCCGCAACCTCGCGCTGAACGGCGGCGCAAACGTCGGGGACCTTGCAGCCGAACAGAACGGAAATGCGGACGGTAATATCCAGACCGCTCTCGGAAGGAACAAGGGTCACGCCCTTGACCATGGGGGTGCGGGAGGAAACCAGACTCTTGGCGTTTTCAAAGGTGCGCTGATGGACCGAAGCCACACCCTCCACTTCCTTTGCGGCGTGGATGGCGATGTCTGCAATGACTTCATCGGAAATGCGGATGGAACCGTTTTTAATTTCTTCCATAATCGAAAAACCTCCGTAGGTTGATTTTGAGTTGAGGCGCAGTAGCGCTATTATTTTATATTATATCATATTTTCAACCGTTTGTATAGAGGCAAAATGGAATTTTTTCCGAATTTTGTATAAAATTTCATCATTGTCAGGGGTAAGTCACGATCTTGACCGATCCGCTTTCAAAGCCCGTATGGCTGAGGACCGCATCGAAGATCTGTGCGGATTGGCTTTCGGTCAAGGTCTCAGCGGCAACCACGACGGTGGCGGTGTCGGAGGTAAGAAAGACGATACAATCCGAAAAGCCCTTCGCCTTAAGGATGCTTTCAAGCCCCGCCTCACCCTCGGTGATCTTGGCGTAGGCGACGATCTCAAGATATGCCTTTTCCCGCGTCAGCTCGTCTACGCTGTCGTCGTTGACGATGGAGTGAAGAAGCGCCAGCGCCTCCTCTCTGGATTGGGTTCGGGTATAACGGGCGTTGTCAAAATACGTATCCTCCTGCGGAGTGGCGCCCGCCTCCACGGAGGGGTCCTTTCCCGCATCGGGATCCGAAGGGGCAACGAGGCTCCGGAAGAAGGACCCGTTCCAGTTCACGGCGATTGCGATCATAACAAAAACAGACAAAACGGCAATTGTGATCATGCTTTTCTTTTTCATGGTAAGATTCTCCTATGAAGTCATTTTTTTAACAGAGATACGGTCGGCTGAGATGCCAAGCGTACGGGATAATATTTCGGTCACGTCATTTTTGACCCGTGTGCTGTCACCGCCCTGACAGATTACGGCAACGCCGAGAACCGACGGCGGATACACCTTCAGAACGAGCCCCTGAGAACGGGATGAAATCAAGACGTACTCCTTATTTTCGGAAAGATCATCACCGTCGGTCTTCCGATCCTCGTCATAGGCGTAAACCGTTTCTCCCCCGTCGGCAAAGGTGATGAAGACAGAGCATCGCCCTACCCCGTTCAGATCGGACAGAAGCGCCTCCAAATCATGGCGGAGAACGGAGGAATAGGATGTAAAATCCAACGAGGGCGCCTCCTCGGGCTGATCGGACGGAATCAGAAAGAGCAACAAAAGAAGAGATGCTAAAATCAAGATCAGCCATTGCTTGTTATGGCGGAAGAATACGGCGATCCTGCGAAGCACCGTCTGATTGCGGTCCGATGACGATGACCGATCCGACGCCAAAAGACGATCGAAGAGCATGCTCCACCTCCTCCCTTACGCCTGCCGACAGCTCGACGGATATCCGCGTAAACACGAAAGAATCACCCTCCATGTGAAAATCGGTCGATACGCTTCGCGGCTCCTGTCCCGTAAGCTCGCAGACCTGAGATGCGATCTGCCAATGAAGGACCTCCTTTGCAGGAGAAACCTCCTGCACCGAGGGAACGTTCGGCTCGGGCAAGGTCCAATCACGAAGAGAGATCTCCGTAAAGACCGCTGCGAGGACCGTTACAAGCAACAGAAACCCGACCCACTCCCCCTTTCGGTCGCGGGGCAGGATCATGGAAATCAAGCCGAACAGAATGCAGATTATCAACAAAGACTGAAGCACGGTCAACCTCCCGTCAGAATCAACAAGGCAGAGGATAATACCACGGCACTGCACAAGGCAAAGGACGTAACGACGGCAAAAATATCCCTCAGATCCGAGAAAAATTCGGTCAATGCGGGAACGCCCAGAACCTTACCGAACGTCGCAAGGCTTGAATAGAGGATCATGGAGACCAAGCCCGTAAGACACGGAGCCGCATAATAGAACCACAGACTGATCACGCAGATCACCCCGACCCTGCCGCAAAGGCTTTTCCCGCAGGCGTAGACCGTTTCGATCCCGTCGGTCAAGGCGCCGCCCGCCACGGGAAGGAGCCGCAGAAGAGCGAATCGGAGACTTCTGCGCGCCGCCGTATTTGCGGCAGATACGGAGGCTCTGCGAACGAAGAACACCCCCACAGCAAGCCCCGATAAAACCTCAACGCCCCGTACGCATCCGTGCTTGACGGTGGAAAGGATCGGTCGCAACGACATGCGATCCCGAAAGAATCCGCTGAAGGATGCCGCATAAAAGAAGCGGCACAAGGGTACGTAAAGCACGGAGGAAGCCGCTGACAGGAGGGTCAGCATGGAGGGAAGAAACGCAGACAGAGCCGTTGCCCCCTCGGCAGCCCCAGACCAGAGCTGTGCCGCACTGAGCACCGGAAGCGCCGCCGTTACAAGGGACGTGGTCTTTTCGATCACGCCTTCCAATTGCTCGAGAATTCCGTGAACCGAATAAAAGGACTGCGCCCCCGAGGAGATGACCGCCAGATACGTAAGCGCATCGGTCAATCGCTCGTGTCCGACAGACAAAGCGGACAACAGCTTCAGCAACACCAGAAGAAGCACGCCCGAGGCAAAAAACGGAACCGCATCCGAAGCCAGTCGAAGCAGGATCAATCGAAGATGCGTGATCGTCCTCCAAGGATCGGAGAGGGGATCGGGATCCTCCCCGTATCGATCCAGAAGATCCGAGATCTCATCGGGAAGAAGGGAAAGAAAATCATCGTATCCGACAGCCTCTTCCACGCGGGAATAGACGTCCTCAAAGGACTCCGCCTGCGCCGAGACCGAAAAAATCAACAAAAGCATCACCGGCAACAAGAACCGTCCCGCTTTTTTACACGTCACCTTCAAGACACCTCCGACACGGTCTGAACAAGATCGGAAACCAAGGGTAAAGCCAGAAGCGCAAGGGCAATCTGACCGCAATAATCCACCGCTTCTCCCAAGGAGCGCAAGCCGCAATCAACGCAGACGCCCGACGCAAAACGGGTCAGCAACGAAATTCCAAGCCCGCGAAAGACCACGGATAACGAACCCGCGGAAATGCCCGCACGGGCGGAAAGGTCGGAGAGGACGGAAAGGATCTCCTTCAAGGGTGCCGCTGTAAAAAAATACAGAAGCATCATCGAAGACAGAATGAAAACCGACGCAAATTCGGGAGATACGCCCCGCAAAACCGAAAGGCAGAGAACCGAAAGCAATGCGATCCCCACCACCGTGAGGGGATTCACAATCCAAACACCGCACGCAAGGTATCAAACAGCTCCCCGATCTTATTCACGATCAGAAACAGAACGATGACCAAGCCCGCGATGGTTACCATCAGCGCCTGCTCCGAGCGATCGGACTTATTCAACACCTGATTCAGCACCGCCACGATGATCCCCACGGCGGCGATCTGAAACAAAAGCTCGGTTTCCATGATTCGTCCCTCCTTACATCGCCAACAGCCACAAAACCGCTCCCGCAGAACAACTCAGAACAAGGGCAGGCTTTGCTTTTTTTCCAAAGGAATCCCGTGCCTCCGACTCCCGACGGGACAACTCCTCTTCACACAAGGCAAGGCTTGCCTCCTGCTCGGACAGATCTCCCCTTCCAAGGCTTCGGAAAAGGCGGTCGAGGATCATCCAATCTCCGCGGTTCAGAAAGCTTTCCTTGCGAACCGCATCGGAAGCCAACCGATACGCCTGATCCAGATCGAAGGGTTCTGCACAATCCATGGCACGGATCAAGGGATGCTCCTCCCGACAGTCGGAAAGAATTCGATTCAGCGGAAGAATCGAAAAACGGATCTCACGGCGAAGCCTGCGGATCAGATCGGTCATCTGCGTCAATTCCCTGCTGCGAAAGGACAACTCCAGAACGTACACGATCCCTACCCCCGCACAGACCAGAAAAATCACCGTTGGCAGAAGTAATTTGCTCAAGAATCTCTTCCCTTTCCCGAATTTCTCGTACGTGTCCCACACGCTTCCCGTCCAGAACGGCAATCAGATCGATGCCGCCCGCAAGGAACAGCTCCCTTACGGGAGGGCGTTGCAACGCCTCGTCGATGCTGTAAGCATGCGCTGAAACCAAAAGTGAAACACCGCTTCGCAGTCCGTCCCCCATGGCAGAGACCTCTGCTGCCGTCCCGACCTCGTCACAAACCACAATGCGGGGCGACAACGTCCGCAACGCCTGCAGAATACCTACCGCCTTGGGGTATCCCCGCAGAACGTCACATCCTACGGGAACGGAATAATACGAAGGAAACAGCTCCTCCCGCTCATCAATGACCGATACCTGCACGTCACGGGACAATTCCCGAGCCAAGGACCGAAGAACCGTGGTTTTTCCGCTGCAGGGAGGCCCGAGCACCAGAAGATTCACAAATCGCCCGTTGCGCCGCATGCGGGACATCAAGCCCGTGGGAGGAAACGGAACATCCCGTGCGACCCGAACACAGAGCCCGTACACGTCCCGCATTCCCTCGACCCTGCCCCCTTCTCCCAGAACCGCCGTTCCCATAATTCCCACCCGATGACCGCCCGACAGGGTGACAAATCCCCCGCGGATCTCGTTTCGGTGGGAATAGGCGGAGGAGGCGCAAAGCTTGCGGAAGGTGGTATCAATATCATCCTTGGTGTGAACGACACCGTGAAACACCCGTCGCCCCGCTCCCGCGGACAACAGCAAAGGACAATTCGTCTTTAAGCGAATCTCCCGCAGGGATAACGCCTCCTCGGGGGACAGCGAATCAAGAACGGTACAGGTTCGGGAAGGAAGATAGCGGGCAAGATCGGACAACACCTCATCCATGTCAACACTCCCCTTTCTGTTCTAATGTATGCGAAAAGGACAGGTTTAGAACAAAAATAATCGTCTCCCGAAGGAGACGAGCAGGGCGCGCGCTATTTCATTTTCGGCTTGAAAAGCAGGGACGCCAGCAAAGAAAAGACAATGGCGGCGGCAATCCCGCCAGAGGAGGCGGTAAGCCCTCCCGTGAGGCACCCCAGTAAGCCGTCCTCACGGACGGCGGTACGAACCCCCTCTGCCAACAAATGACCGAAGCCCGAGAGAGGCACGCTTGCCCCCGAGGAGGCAAATTTCAAAAAGGGCTCGTAGAATCCCACCGCAGACAAAAATACGCCTGCAACCACGTAGCCCACGAGGATTCTTGCGGGGGTAAGGCGCGTGCGTTCGATGAGGATCTGCCCGATCACGCACAAGACACCGCCGATGACGAAGGACCAAACGTAATTCATACCGTCACCTCAAGCTCGATCAGATGGGCGATTCCGGGGACCGATTCGCCCTGCATCATGCTGGTGGGGCTCATCAATGCACCCGTCCCCATCACCAAAGCCCGTTTCCATCTCCCCTGCCGCATTTGGGGCAACACGTAGCCGCATAAGACCGACGCCACACATCCGCATCCCGAGCCTCCCGAATGAACGTCCTGCCGATCGGGGTCAAAGATCATGCATCCGCAATCATGATAATTCTCGCCCAAAACGGTGCCGTCGGCTTTCATCAGATCCCGAAGCAACGATGAGCCCACGTGCCCCAGATCTCCGCTGAGGATCAGATCGTAATCCTCGGGAGAG
>JAFPBP010000040.1 GCA_017424085.1 Clostridia bacterium | reverse complement strand
TGCTATGCTTTATCATGCCGAAGGCAATTCATGAACGAAGTTCAATTCACGGCGCAAGCCAATTCATGCCATTTAGGGCAATTCATTATGGGCACGCTCGAATAACTTATGTTAATCCTTCGTTATCGCGCGTGCCCATTCCGTATGCGCGCTTGTTTTTTTCTTGTGAAAAGTTTGAAAAAAAACTTGACAGAGAGCAAAAAGTGTGGTATACTTCAGGTAACGACATTTCGTTTGGAGGAACAGATTATGGATCAGAAAAAAGTACGGATTGGCATTATCGGCACAGGCGGCATTGCCCACGCGCACATGAAGGCGTATCTCAATCGCACCGACGTGGAAATCGTGGCCCTGTGTGATATCGTTCCCGGGAAAGCGGCGGCGTTTGCGGCGAAGTTTTCGCTGGAGAACGCAGTTTGCTATGAATCTTACGTAGAGATGCTGGATAAAGAAGCGCTGGATGCGGTTTCGGTTTGTACCTATAACGCACAGCACGCCGCCCCCTCCATCTATGCGCTGAACAAGGGCGTTCACGTTCTCTGCGAAAAGCCCTTCTCCGTAACTCTGGACGAGGCGGCAGAGATGATGCGCGCCGAAAAGGCAAGCGGAAAGATCCTGTCCATCGGCTTCCAGCCCCGCTTTGACCGCAATATGCAGAAGATCAAGAAGATCGTGGAGTCGGGTGAGCTTGGTCAGGTCTACTATATTCAGACCGGCGGCGGCAGACGGAGAGGCATTCCCTGCAGCGACGTCAAGACCTCCTTCATTGAAAAGGAAACCGCAGGCGTGGGCGCCTTGGGTGATATCGGATGCTACGCGTTGGATATGGTTCTCAACGCCGTCGGCTATCCCGTACCCCTCACCGTCAGCGGCTTTATCACCGATTATTTCGGCAAGGATCCCGAAACCTACCGCTACACGGGCAACGACGCCGACTTTTTGGCGAGCAAGTTCTCCGTGGACGATTTCGGCGGCGCGCTGATTCGTCTGGAGGGTGGCATTATCGTGGACTTCCGCATCGCTTGGGCGATGAACATCAATACCCCCGGCGATACCATCATCCTCGGCACCAAGGGTGGCTTGCGGATCCCCTCCACCGACTGCTGGAACGGCACCGTGGGCGGTGAGATGACGGTTTACCGTCATTGCGCGGGTTCTCCCGTGGAATACAAGATCCCTCTGGAAAAGGACGGACCCAAGGACGGCTCTTTGTGGGATCGCAAGATCGGCTCCTTCGTGGATGCTGTGAAGAACGGTGGATCCTCTCCCATTCCTTCTTGGCAGATCCTCCGCAATCAGGCGATCATCGACGGCGTGGTTCGCTCTGCCGCCTGCGGCAAGGAAGTCGAAATCGTCATGCCCGAAATTTGACCGAAAACCGAATAAGACCAAAATGGGCTGCATCGGCACTCCTGCTTTAGCAGGTGCACCGACGCAGCCCTTGTTTTTATGGGGTATTATCTCTGAGGACGGTTGTTGCAGTTGCCTGCGTTGCCGCCCTGCGCTCCGTTGGAGCATTCGCTCTCTTCCTTCGCGCAGGAGGGCTCCCGTTGCGGGGGAAAGAATTGATCCAGGGGGAATTCCATGCGTCCGAAGAGCCCGCAGGGATCCTCCTCGTCGGGATAACAGCTTTCCTTTTCGGGAATGCAGAAATCGCAGGCGGGGATCAGCAGCTGAACCTCCCGCATGAGGCGTACGATGGAGAACATTCCCAGCGTGACGTAAAGTCTCCGTCCGTCGCAATCCTTCGGATCGCTTTCGAAGCAGGCGCAGATATACTGAGGAATGCAGCATCCCTCCAGCGTGTCGCATCCGCAGCGGTCACAGCAGTCCGCAACGCGGGCGGAAAGCACGATGGGATCCAGCACCTCCACGGTAGCACGGGGACGGTTGCTTCGGATCTCGGGGGTGCGTTCGGTATTTCTGGGTGCGTATTCCGAGGAGAAGATCTTGGCTCCTCCCTCGCTTCCGTACAGGACCGCCTTTTTCGTGAAGGCACAGCAGCCCTCGATCCGCTGGGGTCTTCCCTCCGCTTGGCAGACCTCGAAGACCACCCGAATGAAAAATTGAACGTCAACGGTGTAAAATCCGTTGTTGAATGCAAGGGGCTCCACGTCTATGTAGGTTTGAAGAATCTCCGCTTGCGTGGGCTTGATGCTGACGGCGTTCTCCAGGATCGCCTGCCCCTCCTCGGGCAGATAGACCCGCAGATCCTGCATGCAATCCCGATCCTTGCAGCAATCGTAGATCCGATCCACGTTGACGCAGACCGCCTCGCGGAATTCCGACGGGGACGTTGTGTTTCTGCTTGTCGGCATTTCCTTAACTCCTCCTTTTGAGTGATAACAGCCCCTGCCGAGCAGGGCGCTTATTCCATTTATATGCGGCGGGAGCGGAAATGACACGAAAAGCCCTTGACAATTCTGTCGATTTATGGTATACTGAAAAAACATCACACGGAGGATCCTTGTCTTGCAACCCAAAACGAAACGTATCCCCTGGTATCTGGCTCTGCTGATCGACCTCGTTCTGTGCGGGATCGGGCTTTGTCTCTTCGCTTATTTTCATCACGTTCGTATTTTATGGAACATCGGTATGCCCGACGAGCCCGAGATCGTGGTTCCCGTGCCCCGTCCGCCGTCCTTTCCAAGCGACACCGATACCGACGTATTCCTGTCTACGGATCTCACCGACGATACCCACGTGACCGACACCAACGTCACCGATACGGACGCCTCCGACTCGGTTTCTCAAACCGATACGGTTTCTACCGATACCGTCACCGATGCGGACACCACCACCGAAACCGAGCCTCCCTTCGTGGAGAATCTTGGGCAGTTCGGTGCGAAATTTCCCGATCGCTTCGCAAAAACCGCCGCTGACGTGATCTCGACCGCCGATCGCTACGTGAGCCGTGATCTGGATATTACTTATACCAAATTGGTTTATACGGGAGAAAAAATTCCCGTGAACTATCACGTGCTTGATATTTACGTTCGCAATCTGGAAAATTTCTTTACCGTAGCCTCCCTCACCTCCCGCAGGTATTTCACCGATATGGTCGCCGCCACGGGATGCGTCATTGCCATCAGCGGAGACTATTGCGGGAACACCAACGCCGCCTACGAGGTCCTTCGCAACGGGGTAGAGATGCGCTCCTCCAATTATATCATCCATGACCTCTGCGTTCTGGGCTACGACGGAAAGCTTTCGGTCTTCACCGAGGATAACTACGATCGGAATAAGGTTATGGCGCTGAATCCCTATCAGATCTGGAATTTCGGTCCCATTCTGGTGGAGAACGGAAAGAATAAGACGAATTTTTCCAAAAATCGTGATATCGCAGGGCTCAATCCCCGCGTCGCCATCGGCGAGATCGAGCCGGGGCACTATATTTTCATCGTCGTAGAGGGACAGTACCCCAAGGGCATCAAGCTCTCCGCTTTGGCGAAGATTATGAAAAACATGGGATGCGTTACCGCCTATAATCTGGACGGCGGCGCCTCCGCCCACGGATATTTCAACGGGACGATCCTTCGCAACGGGCATCCCGACGACGATACGCCCCGCAAGCTTTACGACATCGTCTGCATTGGGGAGGTAGCGCAATGAAACGCTTTTTTGATATTCTCACCGAGGTTCTGATGCACCTGAGCTTTGTCGAAGCTCTGATCGTTCTGGTGCTGTTCGTCACCGACCGCTTCAATCACGCCATGGGCTTCATGACGGCGGACATCAGCAAATGGCTGATCTTTGCCCTCTGCGCCACGGTGATCCTCCTGTTTATCTGTTTGATGGTTCGGTTCTACCGAAAGGATCATTGATGCAATCGTAACATTTTCCGACCGATGGGACGCAACGCCCGTCGGTCGGTTTTTTTGTCTCCGGAAAACGGCAGCCGAGTCCTGAAAACCCCATATTTTCCGTGTTCTTCCTTGCATATATATATATCGACGAAAATCACATAAAAAATTTGCATTTTCGGTCCAATTCCCTCTTGACAAAAAGCGTCTTCCCGTGATATAATAAAATTACAAGGATCCCTGTGATCCATGATTACATCCCGAAAGGAGACATCACCATGAAAAAGACTCTCGCATTTTGCCTGACCCTCGCAATGATTCTTTCCCTGTCCTGCGGATTTCTGCTCCGAGCCTCTGCTGATTCCCGTGTGGGAAGCTATCCGAAAAAAGAATATAAGTACGCTGAAGCTATCAGTAAATACGGTGTCGGTTTGGAGAGCGGCGCGATCGAGGGTGAAGTCATCTTTGAGGGACTATGGGCTTACGAGTACCTGGATCTGACGGGAGACACGACCGTGTTCAAGCCCATGGGAGGGTATCAACAGAGCCCTGCCGAGGGTGCCGTCCATAAGTGGAGTAATATTTACATCCCAAAGCCCGATGCCGTGCTGAATGCCTCCGATCCTTATAACTACTGCTGCTTCGGTAACAACGGTGTACGTTTTCATCCGGGGTTGGGAGCATCACCCTGCCTTGCCTTCATCGTTCCCGTTTCGGGGGAGATCGATCTGGATGCCGCCATTGCGGGATACGGAAGCGCCAATACCCCCAAGGATAAGCCCGTTTCTTACGGTTGTATCATCGAGGTTTGGGTGAACAATGCCAAGGTCTGGCCTGCGGCTGACGCCCCCGAGCAGCGTGCCTGGTACAGCAGAGACGGGGGCACCTGCACCATCGACATTGACGGTCTGATTGTAAAGGAAGGAGATCGCGTCCGCATCACCGCAACCTGCGCCAAGGATGAAAAGGGTGTCCCTGATAAATCGGGAAAGGGCATGGACTTTACAATGATGCCCGTCGTCACGTATGTTCGTACGGGTAGCGGATTCATCACGGTATCCCCCCATACGAATCCTCCTACCTCGCTGGAATGCGCAGATCTTACCTCCGATGGCTTTGCTCTCAAGTGGTCTGCTGTGAAAGACGCCGTTTCCTATAACGTCTATGTCTACACCGAGAATGCCGGCTCTGCCGTGAAGCTGAATTCCACCCCCGTTACCGATCTGTCGTTTGTCGCCACGGGGCTGAAACCGAATACCACATATTTCTGCTACGTGACCTCAGTCGTCGCCTCGGGCGGAGAATCCCTCCCCTCGGATGCCCTGTCTCTGAAGACTCTCGCCGAAGAGGAATCATCCGACACTTCCACCAATGAAACCACCACCTCCTCGGATATCCTCGTTCCCACTACGAGCGATGTCCCCGAACTCCCTGCGGAGAATTTCTTCCCCCTGTGGATCGTTGCCGTGGGTGCCGTCGTGCTTCTTGCGGTGATCGTCGTTGTTCTCCTCTGTAGGAAGAAGAAATAATTGAATTACAAAAAGCCGCTACGGACGTCCGTAGCGGCTTTCTTTTCGGAGAGATCACTCTCCGATTCTTTTGTGGCTTGCGTGATAGGATTGCAGGATC
>JAFPBP010000341.1 GCA_017424085.1 Clostridia bacterium | reverse complement strand
GGTAAGACCGTCGGTTCCGGCGTTGTTGCTTCGATTGACTGAGTTTCTAACTCGATTTGAGATCGTTCGAGGTGCGGAGCCGAAGGGCTCCGCATCTTCTTTTTGCGGCAGAGGTGCGTGTTTTGCCGTAAAAAGAAGATCAAACTACCAAGGGGGTACCTGCGTGGCGAAGGAATTGGAATGGAAGGGTATGGTCACTCCCGCGGAGTTCGACCGTTGCCTGCAGCTGTTGCGCGCCCATACGGGAACGCAGGGGGACGCTTACGTGCAGGTCAATTATTATTTTGATACCCCCGATTTCGCCGTGGCGCAGTCCCGCTCCATGCTTCGGGTGCGGCGCAAGAAAAATACCCTGCGCCTGCAGTTCAAAACCAAGCGGACCCGCACGGGAGGAATGCTTCTCTGTGATGAATCGGAAACGGTTCTGAAAAAGCTGCCCCGCTCGGTCTGCCCCTCCCTCTATTTTGCCGATGCGCCCCAAGGGGAATGCTACCTTTTGGGGGATCTGGTCACCCATCGCACCGATTTCACCTTCCCCGGTGCCGTGGTGTCCCTGGACGAGAGCATCTATCTGGGGAAATCCGATTACGAGATCGAGGTGGAGGGGGAAGCCCAAGCCATCGAAGGGGTCCTCGCCTTCCTCAATCCCCAAGGAGAATCGAAAAAAGGAAACGGAAAATTTTCCCGTTTTTTGAAAGCCTATCGAAAGTATACCCGTCCCGCGACGGAAAAGGAGTAATGTTATGAGTGTTCAGATGAGAGAATTCGGACGCACCGCCGACGGGCGCGTGGTCACCTGCTATCGCATCACCAATGCCTCGGGCGCTTACGTGGAGGTTCTGGACTACGGCTGTACCCTCCATTCCATCTGCGTTCCCAACCGCGACGGAACATTGACCGACGTGTGCCTCGGATACGATACCGTAGCGGAATACGAAGCCAACGACGGCTATCTTGGTGCCTTCATCGGTCGGCACGCCAACCGCATCGGAAAGGGTAAATTTACCCTCAACGGCAAGGAGTATAGCCTCGCCGTCAACAACGGTCCCAACCATCTGCACGGAGGCATGAAGGGCTTTGATAAGGTGGTCTGGGCAACTGCCGTGGCATCCGATCGCCTTCTCTTTTCCCATACCTCTCCCGACGGCGACGAGGGGTATCCCGGAAACCTTCTGCTGTCTCTGATCTATTCCTTCGATGATAACAACAATCTGACCCTCATCTACGATGCGGTCTGCGATGCGGATACGGTGGTCAACTTCACCAACCATTGCTATTTCAATCTGAGCGGGCAGGGCACGGGCACCGTGACCGACCATCTGCTGCAGGTCAACGCCGATTTCTTCACCGAGAACGACGCCGATTGCCTGCCTACGGGGAAGGTTCTGTCTGTGGAGGGAACCCCCTTCGATTTCCGCACCCCCAAAGCCATCGGCAGGGATATCCTGCTGGATGAGATCAACCTGAAAAACGGCTCGGGCTACGATCATAACTTCGTCCTGCAGGGGGAGGGCATGCGCCCCGTGGCAGAGCTCACCGCTCCCAAGACCGGCATTTCCGTAACCACCTCCACCACCCAGCCGGGGATCCAGATCTACACCGCCAACTTCCTCACCGACCGTAAGGGCAAGGGCGGCACCGCCTACGGCTTCCGCGATGCCGTTTGTCTGGAGACTCAGCATTTCCCCGATGCCGTCCATCACGAAAACTTCCCCTCCGCCGTTCTGAAGAAGGGCGAGGAGTATCATCAGGTGACGCGCTATACGTTCACCCTTGCGAAATGAGGTATTTGATATGATCCGTAAACCCGGCGAAATGGAAACCGAAGTCCGTCACGAGATGCGGGGCGGCAAGGGCGACGTGGGATTCCTGCACGCCTTCAAGAAGGAGGAGTTCGGCGCGGCTTGCCGCGTTTGCTCCACTCTGATCTTAGAGCCCGGATGCTCCATCGGCGAGCACGCGCACGTGGGCGAGGACGAGATCTATTACATCATCAGCGGCACGGGCAGAGTCTGCGACAACGGAGAATGGATCACCGTAACCGCAGGAGACGCGGTGCTGACCGGCAAGGGCGCCTCTCACAGCGTGGAGAACATCGGCGAGGACACGCTGAAAATTTTCGCCGTGGTTATGACCTACCCCAACTGACATAAAAGGAGACTGAATCATGCATTGGTCCGAAGAAATCGCACAAAAGATCATTGACCGTAACCCCAACAAGGAAGAATACGTTTGCGCCGCGGGAATTTCTCCCTCGGGCTCCATCCATATCGGCAACTTCCGCGACGTGGCGACCAGCTATTTCGTGGTGCGTGCCCTGCGCAGAATGGGCAAGAAAGCCCGTCTGCTCTTCTCCTGGGACGAATTTGACCGGATGCGCAAGGTGCCCGTCAACGTGGCAAAGGTCCGCGACGACATGGAGCCTTACATCGGTTGCCCCTACGTGGACGTGCCCAACCCCTTCGCCGACAGCGATGCGGAGAACTACGCCGTTCATTTCGAGCGGGAATTCGAAGCCTCCATCGGCAAGTTCGGCATCGACATGGACTTCCGTCATCAGGCGGAAATGTACCGCAGCGGGAAATACCGTCAGTACGTCATCGAAGCCCTGCAGAAGCGCGGCGAGATCTTTGATATCATTGACAGCCACCGCACCCAGGACGCCGCCGAGGGCGAGCGGGAGAATTATTATCCCGTCAATATCTACTGCCCCGTCTGCGGCAGAGACACCACCAAGATCACCTCTCTGACCGACGATTGCCTCCATGCGGAATACGAATGCGCCTGCGGACATCACGGCTCCTTCGATTTTGAGACCGACTTCAACTGCAAGCTGGGCTGGAAGATCGACTGGCCCATGCGCTGGATGTACGAGGGCGTAGACTTTGAGCCCGGCGGAAAGGATCACGCCTCCCTCAACGGAAGCTACGATACCAGTAAGGATATTTCCAAGAAGATCTTCGGCTACGACGCCCCCATGTTCCAGGGCTACGAATTCATCGGCATCAAGGGCACCACGGGCAAGATGTCGGGCTCCTCGGGTCTGAATCTGACCCCCGAGACCCTGCTGAAGCTCTATCAGCCCGAGGTCATTCTCTGGCTCTATTCCAAGACCGAGCCTCTGAAGGCGTTTGACTTCTGCTTCGACGACGGCATTCTGCGCCAGTATTTTGAATACGACCGCATGCTCAACGAGGTGCGTGAGGGCAAAGCCAACGATTATACCAAGTCCATCATGGAAAATACCACCGTGGCAGGCAGAGAGCC
>JAFPBP010000340.1 GCA_017424085.1 Clostridia bacterium | reverse complement strand
GTGAGCCCCGATATTATGTTCGACGCCACCCCCTCGGTCAATACGGGCATTCCTATCGTTAACAATACTTTGAACCCGATTTTGGAAGAATCCTTTGCCCCCTCCATGGGAGACAGCGCAAATCCTCTGCAGATCCTTCTTCCCATTCTTGCGGCGGTCTGGTGTGCGGGCATGGCGGTGTTGGTTGCCTATACCGCGATCAGTTATCTGCGCTTGAATCGTAAGGTGCGAACGGCGGTTCGGCTTCGGGATAATATTTATCAGAGCGAGGCTGTGGTTTCTCCCTTCGTGCTGGGAATTCTTCGTCCTCGCATCTACCTTCCCTTCGGGCTCTCCGAGCAGGATGCAGCCCTGGTAATTGCCCACGAGCAGGCGCACGTAAAACGCCGCGACCATTGGTGGAAGCCCTTGGGATTCCTGCTTTTGACCCTTCATTGGTTCAATCCCTTGCTGTGGCTGGGGTATGTTCTGCTCTGTCGGGATATTGAGCTTGCCTGCGATGAAAAGGTGATCCGCACCTTGGATCACACTCGCCGCGCCGACTATTCTCAGGCGCTTCTGACCTGCAGCGTCAACCGCCGCCTGATCGCCGCCTGCCCCTTGGCGTTCGGTGAGGTTGGGGTGAAGGATCGGGTCAAGACCGTCCTCAATTATCGCAAGCCCGCCTTTTGGATCATCCTTGCGGCGATCGTTCTCTGCATTGCCGTGGCGGTCTGCTTCTTGACCAACCCGCCCTCCGACGTTCCCCCCGACGCACCTCCCATCATCGATCTTGCCGTGGAGACCGAGTATCCCGGCATCTATCTCACCATCGATAAGATTGAGTTCAATTCCTCGGGGGATATGATCTTCCGCACCACGTGGCATAATTCCACCGACAAGCAGGCCATGTACGGAAATCCCTTTGCGATCCAATATAAGGGGAAAAACGGCTGGGAAGCGGTGGAGACCACCGAGGATCGTGTATTTACCACGGAAGGCATTTTGTTGCATCCTAACAGGGATCAATCCAAAACCTACAACGCCGATTTTTACGATCTCTCCCGTGCGGGCACTTACCGTCTGGTGGCGTCCTTCAGCGTGATGCGGGATGTTGGGAATTACAAGACCTGGGCGCAGTTCACCGTGGGAGCGGAATCGTCCGAGGCGGAGCTGCGGGCGTTGGTTCCTCAGTATTTTGATCTGGATGCCTCCAACGGCTTGGATGTGTACGTCTGGCAATTCGCCAAGGAGCATTACGGCTTCGGGCTGTTGCCCCATTCCGATGAGCACAAAAACGGGATCGCCTCCGAGCTTCTCAATCTGAAGGGGTGTTCCTTAGGGGACATGCGAACCATCCTTTCCACCTACGATCTGGATCCTTCCGAGATCCACGTGATTCCGTGGCAGAATCCCCTCTCCAGCTATATGGGAGATCTTTGGGTCTTCTATGCGGGAGAGGATCACGAGGCAGAGCGGCAGGCGTATGTGCAGAAGATTCGTAATATGCTCTTCGGGCCCTATTCTCCCGTGGTTTATACCCCCACCGTATCGTCCTCGCTGGTCTACGCCGCGCCTCCCTATTCCTTCATCTTGTCCAAGATCCCACGCATCAGCATCCGCGAGGATCGGGCGTACGATTTCGATACGGGTGAATTTTTGGGAGATCTGACGCCTGTGTTTTTGGATAAAACCGATTTCGCAGAGCTGATGGGTGAATTCGGCGCACGCTACGCAGAGCAGGCGCAGGGCATCGTTTTGTCAAACCGATATGCCTATGCGGTCACGCTTCCCCTTGACAGCGAGAGCGCCATCGATCTTTATTATATTCTGATTCAGAACGACGGCTCCCTTCTGACGGTCTACGGTCATTACAAGGACGGACTGCGGGACGATCTGATCCGCTGGATCTTCCGCACCGCAATCTCTGGAAGCTGAAATAATTGTACCCTCTCGGGGGTACGATTTTTTTGTCCCTTCGGTTGACTTTTCCCTTGACTTATGCTATAATAAAAATACCGTCATCGGTTGC
>JAFPBP010000039.1 GCA_017424085.1 Clostridia bacterium | reverse complement strand
TGGGGATCCATCTGCATTTCGCCGTGGTGAAGGACGGGGTCTATCAGGATCCCAACGACCGATTCTCCTCCTGACGGGAAATCTCCGCTTGGGGGTAAAAGGTGTGAAGGATGATTTCCCAATCGTCCCCCCGCTTTGCAGCCTCGTTTGCGGCGTACAGGGACATGCCCTGCCCGTCCCCTTGACCCCGACAGGTGAAGACCACCCGTTCGCCCACCGAAAGGGTGAAGGCGGGAGAGGGAAGGGAGAACATGCTCATCAGCTGCGTCCCCGTGAAGGAGGATCCGCCCGAAGTGACCGTTTCCACGCGGCCGCTTGGGGCGTTTTTTACGGACAAATTGTCCTTGCAATCGGGAAAGTAGGGAAGAAATTTCTCCAAG
The DNA here is from genome assembly GCA_017424085.1 of Clostridia bacterium. Classification (GTDB taxonomy): domain Bacteria; phylum Bacillota; class Clostridia; order Oscillospirales; family UBA644; genus RGIG995. The sequence goes on along the minus strand of JAFPBP010000039.1, from coordinate 11,417 downwards.
TCCACCGTCACCGTCGTGACGAATTCGCCGCAGGTAAAGTCGTAAGGACAATCCACCCCCTCTTCGGTTTTTCCCCAGGAAAGGGGGAAGACCTCGGCAGGGAAGGGGGCTCCGTCTCGGGTCAGCACCGTTCCGTAGGTGTCGCGGACGGCGGCTTGAAGCTTGGGCCAATAGACCGAAAACCAATAGTCTCCCCAAGCCCTCTTCGCTCCGTCGGGAGTAATGCGGGGCAGGTCTTCGGCTCGTCCCTCCTTCAGCGCAACTGCCAGCTGAGATGCCGCCGCAACCGCCGCCGCCTTCAATGCATCTGCCCGATAGGCTTGGATCTTCCAGGCTCCCAGCATCTGTACCAGAAATTCCCCCGTGGGGATCGCTTCTCCGTTGCAGGAGACCGTTTCGGGGAAAGAGATTGGCTTCGGAGCCGTTGCTGCGGGAAGATCGGGGGGATTTTCCCGTCCGTTGAGGCATAAAAGAGGGGCAAAGAAGAACAAAAGGGTAAAGAATGAAAGAAAAGTCAGAAAATTTCGCATAAAAAGCCGTCCTTTCTCTTGACGAATCCAAAAAAATGTGGTATAATACAAGATAATATAAAAATGATATAATGAGTAACTTTACCCTGTTGCGGATTGCGGGAAGAGTGAACCTGTTTTTTGGAGGTATTCCATGTTCGAAACACAACAAGAAAAGGATCTGTTTATCGGTCGGCTGAGCGAAGAATATCGCAGCTCCAACTTCATCGATCCTCACGTCTACGAAAACTACAAGATCAAGCGCGGTCTTCGTGAGCCCGACGGTACGGGCGTCATGGTTGGCGCAACCCGCATTTCCACCGTTCGCGGCTACGTGATGGAGGATGGCGAGCGGGTCCCCATTCCCGGCCAGCTGATCTACCGCGGCATTGACGTCAACTCCCTTCTCAAGGGCTACGAGGCGGAAAACCGTTATGGCTTTGAAGAGGTCGTCTATCTCCTTCTCATGGGCAAGCTTCCCTCTCCCTCGGAGCTGGAGGAGTTCACCTCCCTTTTGGTCTCCCTGCGGGAGTTGCCCCCCAACTTCACCGAGGATATGATCATCAAGGCTCCCTCCCGTGACGTGATGAACAAGATGGCGCGCTCGGTTCTCGCCATGTATTCCTATGACGATAATCCCGACGATCTGTCGCTGAACAATCTTCTGCGCCAGTCTCTCATGCTCATTGCCCGTCTTCCCATGGTCGCCGTGCAGGCGTATCAGGTGAAGAAGCGCAATTACGATCGGGAGAGCATGTATCTGCATTTCCCCTCCGACGATTATTGCACCGCAGAGAACTTCCTGCACGTTATGCGCCCCGATCAGAAGTTCACCCCCGAGGAGGCGCATCTTCTGGACGCTTGTCTGATCATGCACGCAGAACACGGTGCGGGTAACAACTCCACCTTCTCCACCCGCGTGCTTTCGTCCACGGGCACCGATACTTACGCCGCCATCTCCGCCGCCATCGGCTCTCTGAAGGGACCCCGTCACGGCGGTGCGAACCTGCGGGTCGGTCAGATGTTTGACGACATCTGTGCCAACGTGTCCGACTGGACCGACGAGACGGAGGTGTACGAATACCTCTGCAAGATCCTCCGCAAGGAGGCAGGAGACCGCAGCGGTCTGATCTACGGTATGGGTCACGCCGTCTATACCTTGTCCGACCCCCGCGCTGTGGCGCTGAAGGAGCGTGCGGGCAAGCTTGCGGCATCCAAGGGCATGCTGGACGAATTCAATCTGATTTCCTTGGTGGAAAAGCTGTCTCCCGGCGTCTTTGCCGACGTACGCGGCTCCGATAAGATGATATGCGCCAACGTGGATATGTATTCCGGCTTCATTTATAAGATGCTGGGCATCCCCACAGAGCTGTTCACCCCCCTGTTCACCATCGCCCGCGTGGCAGGCTGGTGTTCTCATCGGGTAGAGGAGCTTTCCTCCGGCTCCCGCGTCATCCGTCCCGCCTATAAGTTCATCGGCGGAAAGCATCTGTACGTACCCCTGAACAATCGCAAGTAATTTCTCTTGAGTCACATACGACGATCATCGCAAAGGAGGTATCCTTTCATGTCGAGCAACTGGACAAAGCTGATGCGCAAGCTTCAGCAGCGAAGAGCGGAAAAGGAAATGTCCAAGTCGTACTTTGCCGAGAAGAAGTCCCGCAAGAAGAAAAAACGGAAGGAAAAGGGTCCCGATATGACCAAAGCGGTCAAGATCCGTCGTCATTATCTGCGCCGCTTTTTCTATGCGTTTTCCGTGTTCTTCATTCTCTTCGGCATCCTTGGCATCGCTGCCTTCGTGTTCTATCAGGACCCCGATGCCTTCGGTCTGTCCCGCCGCTATTATCAGCAAGGGGAGGAGGCGTTGGCGAAGAACAATCTGCGCTCTGCGCTGAATTCCTTTGAAAAATGCCTTGAGATCGCCCCCGAGGACGAGGATGCCCGTCTGAAGGCGGTTTCCATCTACCTCACCCTGGGCGATGCCGATTCTGCGGAGGAGCTTCTGGACGAGGGCTTGGCGCTGCAGCCCCGCTTCGTGCAGTTCTATCGGGAAAAGATCCGCCTGCTCACCTCTCAGAACCGCATCTCCGAATCGTTGGATTACATCAACGATATCACCGCAACCTATATTCTGATCAAGCTGAATGAGGAGCGTCCCGCTTCCATTTCCTCCTATCCCTCGCCCGGAACCTTTACCTCCGGAGTGAAGGTGACCCTTTCGGTTCCCGACGGAAGCACCGTCTATTATACGCTGGACGGCACCGCTCCCGATCTGAACTCGCTGGTGTATAAGCCGGGAGAACTGATCTCCGTGGATAAGGGAACGGTCAACATCCGTGCCGTAGCCATCACCGAAAGCGGGATGCCGGGGGCGGAATACGACGTATCCTACCGTGTGTACAACGACCGCACCGAATACCTGTTCAAGGATTCGAAGATGGGTCAGCTGGTGCGTCAGGCGCTGGGGAAGATCTCGGGTGCCATCTATTATAAGGATCTGGAAAAGATCACCGTGCTGGATATGTCCGCCTATACCTCCCGTCTGGCGGGGAAGATCTCGAGCCTTGACGATCTTCTGGAAATGCCCAATCTGGTTTCTCTGAATCTGGACGGAGAGGATCAGATCCCCTCCGTGGACGCGATCTGCCGTCTGACCAAGCTGAAGGACCTGTCTCTGGACGGCTGTGGGCTGACCGACGAGGACCTTTTGAAGCTGACGTCCATGGTCTGGCTGGATTCGGTTTCGATTGCGGGAAATAAGTTTACCTCCCTTGCCGCCCTGTCTGCCTTCTCCTCGGTGGAGGAGCTGGACGTTTCGGACAACGGCATATCTGCTATGCCGTCTTTGGCGGAATTCGCCCGTCTGAAGAAGCTGGACGTTTCGGGGAATGCGTTGACCACCCTTTCCTGGATCAGCAATCAGAAGACGATCGCATCCCTTGATCTGTCCAATAATCTGATCACCGATCTGACCACTCTTGCCACCTGTCCCGCTCTGACCGAGCTGAACGTGGCGTCCAATCTGATTGAGACCTTGGCTCCGTTGGCGGGAAGCCGCCGACTGGCGTCTCTGGATATCAGCGGAAACGCCGTTACCTCTTTGAACGATCTTCAGAATCTTACGGGGATCCTGACTCTGACCATGAAGAATACGCAGGTCACCTCGCTGGCTCCGTTGGTAGGAATGACGGGCTTGACCACGCTGAACGTTTCGGGCTCTCCCGTGACCGACTTTACGGTTCTGGCGGATACGTCGCTTCGGAATCTGTATGCCTCCGGTTGCGGTCTGGAGCAGCTGACCTCGCTGGTCATGCTTCGTTCTCTTGAGATCCTGGACGTTTCGGGGAACTCCATTTCCGATATTACCTCCGTTTCCATGATTCCCACGTTGAACGTGATCGATCTGAGCAACAATTACGTTGCCGATTTTACCCCTCTGCTTAACTGCTCCAAGCTGCTCCTGCTGAAGTGCGCAGGCTGCGGCATCCCCGAAGCGGTCCTGACTCAGCTGACCGACAAGGGCATTTCCATTGTTCAGTAATTCAATTTACGGATAGATACACAAGTTTTATAAAGAAGGAGAAAGAATTATGGCTTACTACTATGAAGAATGCTCCCATACCTTCAGCGAATACCTGTTGGTTCCCGGCTATTCCGATTCCACCCACATCCCCTCCAACGTTTCTCTGAAGACTCCCCTGGTGAAATTCCGCAAGGGAGAAGAACCCGCCATCTCCATGAATATCCCTCTGGTTTCCGCCATCATGCAGTCGGTCTCCGACGACAGAATGGCGATCGCCCTTGCCAAGGAGGGCGGCGTTGCCTTCATCTACGGCTCTCAGAGCATCGAGGACGAGGCTGCCATGGTCCGCCGCGTGAAGGGCTATAAGGCAGGCTTCGTGACCTCCGATTCCAACATCGCTCCCGATCAGACCCTTGCCGACGTGATCGCCCTCAAGGAAAAGAACGGTCACTCCACCATTGCCGTCACCTCCGACGGAAGCGCCAACGGCAAGCTTCTCGGTATCGTTACGGGCAGAGACTACCGCGTCAGCCGCATGTCTCCCGATCAGAAGGTCTCCACCTTCATGACTCCGCTGGAGAAGCTGATCACCGCTCCCGAGGGCACCACGCTGAAGGAAGCCAACGATATCATCTGGGATCACAAGCTCAATTCCCTGCCCATCGTTTCCGCAGACGGAAAGCTTGTCTCCTTCGTGTTCCGTAAGGACTACGATCAGCATAAGGAAAACCCCACCGAGCTTCTGGACTCGCAGAAGCGCTACGTGGTCGGCGCAGGCATCAACACCCGCGACTACGAGACCCGCGTTCCCGCGCTGGTTGAGGCGGGCGTGGACGTGCTCTGCATCGACTCCAGCGAAGGCTTTACCGAATGGCAGAGCCGCACCATCAAGTTCGTGCGCGATACCTACGGCGATTCGGTGAAGATCGGCGCAGGCAACGTTGTAGATCGGGACGGATTCCGTTTCCTTGCCGAGGCAGGCGCGGACTTCATCAAGATCGGCATCGGCGGCGGCTCCATCTGCATCACCCGTGAGACCAAGGGTATCGGTCGCGGACAGGCTACCGCAGTCATCGAGGTTGCCAAGGCTCGCGATGAATACTTTGAAGAAACCGGTATTTACATTCCCATCTGCTCCGACGGCGGTATCGTTCACGATTACCACATGACCCTCGCTCTTGCCATGGGTGCGGACTTCTGCATGCTGGGCAGATATTTCTCCCGCTTCGAGGAATCCCCCACCAACAAGGTCATGGTCAACGGCAACTACATGAAGGAATACTGGGGCGAGGGCTCTGCCCGTGCCCGTAACTGGCAGCGTTACGATATGGGCGGCGCGGCGAAGCTGTCCTTCGTGGAAGGCGTGGACTGCTACGTTCCCTACGCAGGCCTGCTCCACGATAACGTGGCGGTCACTCTGAGCAAGATCCGCTCCACCATGTGCAACTGCGGTGCTCTTTCCATTCCCGAGCTTCAGCAGAAGGCGAAGCTGACTCTGGTCAGCTCGGTCTCCATTGTGGAGGGCGGCGCCCACGACGTGGTGGTCAAGGACAAGGTCCAGCACTGACCGTTTCGGGCAAAATAAGATAAATTTCAAAAACCCCTTGACTTTAAGGGAAAAATGTGTTATAATTTATTGTAAGAATTTTTTCATGGAGGTATAACAACATGAAACATATCAAAACCCTCAAGACCCGTAAGCTTTGCGCAGGCAAGGGCGGTTGCGGCGAATGCCAGACTTCCTGCCAGTCCGCTTGCAAGACCAGCTGCGGCGTTGCCAATCAGAAGTGCGAAAGCAAAAACAAGTAAGTTTCTGAAACCCGAAGAATGCCGCCGCTGAATAACGGCGGCTTTTTTCACGACGGAGTGCATTTATGATCCATCAATACAAACTCAACGGATACAATATCGTTCTGGACGTCTGCTCGGGCTCGGTGCACGTGGTGGACGATGCGGCGTACGACCTCATCGCCGATTTTGAACGCCTGCCCAAGGAGACGCTGTTGGCTTCTCTGGCGGAGAAATACGCCCATACCGAGGGGGTCACCCCCGAGGAGCTGGCGGAGTGCTACGAGCAGATCTGCCAACTGAAGGAGGAGGGCACCCTCTTTGCCCCCGACACCTTCGAGCCCATGGCGGGAGATCTGAAGCGCAAGACCGCAGGCGTGGTCAAGGCTCTCTGCCTGCACGTGGCGCACACCTGCAACCTGAATTGCGCCTATTGCTTTGCAAGTCAGGGGAAATATCACGGAGATCGCGCCGTCATGTCTTATGAGGTCGGCAAGCGCGCCTTGGATTTCCTCATCGAGAATTCGGGAACCCGTCATAATCTGGAGGTAGACTTCTTCGGCGGCGAGCCTCTGATGAATTTCGACGTGGTCAAGCAGCTGGTTGCCTACGCCCGCTCGGTGGAGAAGAAATATAACAAGAACTTCCGCTTCACCCTCACCACCAACGGCGTCCTCATCGACAAGGACGTCATCGACTTCTGCAACGCCGAAATGAGCAACGTGGTTCTGTCTCTGGACGGACGCAAGGAGATCCACGATCGTTATCGCGTGGACTATGCGGGCAACGGAAGCTGGGAGCGCATCGTTCCCAAGTTCCAACAGCTGGTGGAGGCGCGCCAAGGGAAGAATTATTATATGCGCGGCACCTTCACCCACGCCAACCCCGATTTTTTGAAGGACATTCAGCAGATGCTGGATCTTGGCTTCACCGAGCTTTCCATGGAGCCCGTGGTCTGTGCGCCGGGGGATCCCTCCGAGCTGACCGAGGCGGACCGCGCCCTGGTCATGGAGCAGTACGAGCAGCTGGCGGCGCTCATGCTGAAGCGGGAGCGGGAGGGCAAGCCCTTCACCTTCTACCATTATATGATCGATCTGTCCGACGGTCCCTGCATCTATAAGCGCATTTCGGGATGCGGCTCGGGCACCGAATACATGGCGGTCACCCCTTGGGGCGATCTGTACCCCTGCCATCAATTTGTGGGCGACGAAAAATACCGTCTCGGCGACATTTGGGGCGGCGTTGTGAATACTGCCGCACAGCAGGAATTCGCCGAATGTAACGTCTACGCCCGCGCCGAATGCCGTGATTGCTGGGCGAAGCTTTATTGCTCGGGCGGATGCGCCGCCAATGCCTACCATGCCACGGGCTCGGTCAAGGGCATCTACGAGCCGGGCTGTGATCTGTTCCGCAAGCGCATGGAATGTGCCATCATGCTTGCCGCCGCCCGCGCCGAGGACCAAGAATGAATACCCCCATTTGTGATTTTCTCCGCAGATACGCCGAGCGGGACCCCCTGCGCCTCCATATGCCGGGGCACAAGGGCGTGGGCTCCATGGGTGTGGAGCGGTGGGATCTGACCGAGGTTTCGGGCGCCGATTCCCTCTACGAGGCGTCGGGCATCATTGCCGAAAGCGAAGCCAACGCCTCCCGCCTCTTCGGATGCCCCACCTTCTATTCTGCCGAAGGCTCCTCCCAATGCATCCGCGCCATGCTTTATCTCGCCTGCCAAGCCGCCCGCGCTCGGGGAAAGCGTCCCTGCATCGCCGCAGGGCGCAACGCACATAAAACCTTTCTCACCGCCGCCGCCATGCTGGATTTCGATCTGAAATGGCTGTACGGTGGATCCTATCTGTCCTGTACCGTCGCCCCCGCCGATCTGGAAAAAACCTTGGCGGACGGGAGCGTCACCGCCGTTTACGTCACCTCCCCCGACTATTTGGGAAATCTTGCCGATCTTGCCGCTCTGGCTCAGGTTTGTCATGCCCACGGCGTGCTTTTGTTGGTGGATAACGCTCACGGCGCCTATCTGAAATTCCTTTCTCCCTCCCGTCATCCCATGGACCTGGGCGCTGATCTCTGCTGTGATTCCGCCCATAAGACCCTGCCCGTGCTCACGGGAGGCGCCTATCTGCACGTATCCCGCGCCTGCGAGGATCTGATCCCTGCGGTAAAGCACGCCCTCTCGCTCTTCGGCTCCACCTCCCCCTCCTATCTGATCCTGCAATCGTTGGATCAGGCGAATAAATTGCTGTCCGATGGCTACGGTCGGGAGCTTGCCTCCTTTGAGGCATCCTGTCTTGCTTTGCGGGAGCGGTTGACCGCCCAAGGCTGGCGCACGGTGGGGGATGAGCCCATGAAATTGACCCTGCAGCCCAAATATTACGGCTATACGGGGATTGAGCTTGCCTCCCTTTTGGAGCAAAAAAACGTAGTCTGCGAATTTGCCGACCCCGATTTTTGCGTTTTCATGCTCTCTCCGCGGGTGGATCTTGCCCCCTTGGAGGCGATCTTGTCGGAGCTTCCCCGCCGTCATCCCGTCAAGGGCACGCCCCCGTCCCTTCCCGTCCCCCGCACCGTCACGTCGCCCCGTGCCGCCGTCCTTTCCCTCTGCGAAACGGTCCCCGTGGCGCAGTCGGCTGGTCGGGTTCTTGCGGTCCCCACTGTGGGGTGTCCCCCCGCCGTTCCCATCGTCGCCTGCGGCGAGTTGATCCGCCCCGAGCATCTGCCCCTCTTCGATTATTACGGCGTTCGCACCGTGGTGGTGTGTCGGGAGGATTTGTGAATTTTGCATAAAAAATCGCATAAAAATACGCTGAAAACCCGTGGAACACCCTGTGTTTCGCGGGTTTATTCGTTAATGTTGCACAAAAACGAATGAAATCTTCCTTCCATGTTACGCAAGCATACAGTTTGATGAGAATAAATGCGAAACTCCCTTGACAATTTTTTCCCCCTGTGCTATAATAGTCCCGTAAAAATCAAGTATTTCCCTTGCTCACTCCGGGCTTCAGCCCATTTCATAGCGTTTTATGGGTCCCGACTGCGTGCTCCTTTCGCAGCGAGGTTTGCGGATCTTCATAAAACGTCCTGCGGTGCCCCCTCACACCGCAACCCCGCACCGAACCGTCCTCCCCCTCAGGGGCGGTTCGTTGCCCCTGCGGGGAATCTACCTCTTTCGAGACTGCCGCAGATGCGACGGTCTCGCTTTTTTTTGAGGATGATTTTTGCTGAGATATGCAATTTTTCCACGGAAAAGGGCGAATTTGAAAAATGCCGAAAAAGTCTTTGAAAGTTCACACATTTTTTGAAAATAACGGTTGACAAATCTGCCCTTTTATACTATAATTAAAGCAGTTAGTTTTACCCAAAAAAAATTTCAAAGGAGCAAACAAACATGAAAAAGACTCTCGCAATTGTTCTTTCTCTCATGATGGTTCTGTCTCTGTGCGCCGGTATGTTCTCTTTCGCAGCAGAAAAGGGATATGCTGAAACCGAAGCTGATAAGTTTTGGGGCGAAGCAGTAAAGGCAAACGCCATCACTCTCCAGGTCAATGGCAAGCTGGTTGACGTTAAGACCGCTGTCACTGACGTTAAGATCGCTGACCTGTTCAAGGATGTTGAACTGGTTGCCGAAGCCGACAAGGCTACCACCACCGTTACCATGGAAGGTTCCATCTCCTTCGACGCTAACGGTAACCTGACCATCAAGGGCGCCAAGGCCACCAAGACCGTTAAGGCTACCGAAGAAGGCAAGGAAGATACCGTTGATAACTACTCCCTCCTCATTTTCGCTAACGGCGGTCTGAAGGTCGTTATCGAAAAGGGCTTCACCGGCTCCATCCGCGGTCTTGACCACAAGAACGCTGCCGGCGAAGACGTTAAGGTTCCCGCTAAGTCTCACCTGATCGTCACCGCTGCTGACCACTCCACCTGGACCATGCCCGCTAACGGCATCGGCTGGGACAACGGTAACGTTGTCGTTTACGGCGACATCCGTCTGGATGCTAATGCCGGCACCGGTTACGACTGCATCATCGTTCGTAACAACACCAAGACTGACGGCACTGCTCCTCACAAGGAAAAGGGCTGGTCTCTGATCCTGGCTCCCGAATACGCTACCGTCAAGGGCGACGGCGCTAACGGTCTGATTGAAAACCGTTCCGGCGAAATCGTCATCTCCGATGATGCTATCATCGTTGGTACTTGTAAGACCGGTAAGGTCTTCTATCAGTCCGGCGTTGGTTACGGCATGACCATCCGCGACAACGCTATGGTTCACTGCACCACCACCGCTGCCGGTTCTTGGCAGGCTTCCGTCTATGCTCGCAAGTTCAACATGGACGGCGGTACCCTCGTTATCGACATGACCGCTGATCCCGCTCAGGCTGCTACCACTGCTCTGAACGTTCAGGGTGCTGCTGCTGAAGGTTCTACTCTGAACTTCAATGGCGGTAAGGTCTTCATCAACGCTAAGGCTGCTGAAGGTAGCGACAAGAACAACCGTGTTTACGCTATCTTCACCAAGAACACTGCTGAAGATGCTATTACCTTCAATGGTTCCGAAGTTTACATCAACATCACCAACAGCGCTATCGCTGCTGACGCTGACGGCAACAACGGTGTTATCTCCAACCAGGCTGCTGGTTCCAAGATCACCATGAACGCCGGTAAGCTGACCATCGATGCTGACGCTAACTCCCAGATCTTCAACCCCGCTGTTAACCCCACCACCATCTCCATTAAGGGTGGCGACTTCGTAGTTAACGGTGGTAAGTCCCTGCTCCGTCCCGGTGCCGGCAACGTTACCCTTGCTGTTGACGCCGCTGCGAAGCTGAAGATCAACACCAACCTCGGTATCGGCCGCGTTGTTGATACCACCGTTGTTACCGGTATCGAACTGGCTGCTGATAAGGCTGCTGCCATCACTCAGGGCACCGCTACCGCTATCACCGAAAAGACTCCCGCTGCTCCCGAAGCTCCCAAGATCGACGTTCCCGTTACCTCCGACGCTTCCATCGCTGCTATCGCAGTTGTCGCTCTGATCTCCGTGGCTGCTGCTGTTGTCGTTCTCCGCAAGAGAGTTAACGGCTAATTAAAAAGCTCATACTTGAGTGGTAAAACTACTAACTGAGAGAGGACCCCGAATTTTTCGGGGTCCTTTTTTCATGCAAATTTTTAGTTAGTTTACGGCGGGGTTTTACCCCTTCCAGCTCCGCTTCGCTACTGCATAAGTTCGACTTAGCTAAAAATCCTGCGCCTTCGGCTTGAATTTTTAGAGTCTCACTTAACCGCTACGCGGTCCAGCCCAGCTCGCTTCGCTCCGCATAAGTATCGACCATCGAAAAATCCTACGTCGTAGACTTGAATTTTTCGGGTCTCACTTATCCCCCTCAAGAGGTGGAGGCTTGCGCTTGTGCATTGCTCATTTTTTGTTTTACTGACCGAGAGGGAACCCCTGAGCGACGTAAGAGTAAGTTTGCGATCCGTATTTACCCCTTCCACCATGCGCCGTTGGCGCACGGTCCCCCTCCCCCTCCAAGAGGTGGAGGCTTACTCTTGTGCACTGCTCATTGTTATCTTTACCATCCGAGAGA
>JAFPBP010000339.1 GCA_017424085.1 Clostridia bacterium | reverse complement strand
CTTCGTGATATGATGTATTGCGTGAGGGGAGGTATTCTGTGGATATTCAATTAAAGCGAGGTCTTTTGGACGTCTGCGTGCTGGCGGCGATCAAAAGCGAGGATTCCTACGGCTATAAAATCATTAAAGATATGAAGCCGTATCTTGAGTTGTCCGAATCTACGTTATATACCATTTTGAAGCGATTGGAAGCGGCGAACATGCTCACAGTCCGCACGGCGGAGCACGGGGGCAGGCTTCGGAAATATTATCGCATCACCGACGAGGGGCTTCGGCGCTTGTCGGATTTTAAGGACGAGTGGAGCGAAATGATATCCATTTATCAATTTGTTACGAAAGGGGATGACGGCAATGACTAAGCAGGAATTTCTCACGCGGTTGCGTGAAGGGTTGTCTCTGTTGCCGCAAAACGAACGGGAGGAGCGTCTGAATTTCTACGGTGAAATGATCGACGACCGTATGGAGGAGGGCTTGTCCGAGTCCGATGCGGTTGCCGCCGTGGGGCAGATCGACGAGATCATCGCTCAGATTCGGGCGGAGTTTCCGTTCCAAGCCCCCGCTCCCGAGCCTGCGGCGCCCAAGCGGGAATGGAAGACCTGGGAGATGGTTCTTTTGCTGGCAGGGTCCCCCATCTGGCTTTCGCTGATCATCGCCGCCGTCGCTGTGGTTTTTGCCTTCTACGTGGTGCTTTGGTCTGCGGTCGTTGCCTTGTGGGCGGTGTTCGGGGCTTTGGTCGGCTGTGCCTTCGGTTTGGCTACGGCAGGCACCGTTTGCCTTGTCTTCGGGAAACCTCTTGCCGGGACGGCTCTTTTAGGTGCTGGCATGGTCTGCGCGGGGGTTTCGATCCTTCTCTGCTTCGGATGTGATGCGGCAACGAAGGGCGTTGCGCTTCTTACGAAAATCAGCGTGAAGGGCATGGTTCGATGCCTTTCGGGAAAGGGGAAAGGGAAATGAAACGAGCAACGATGGGGTGGCTGATCACCGCAGTTCTTCTCGTGATCGCGGGATCGGTTCTGTTTTCTGCGGCGATGTGGAAGGCGTGCTGGAATTTTGCAGAGCTGGGGACCCAACGGTACGAAACCAACAAATACGAAATCGTGGAAGAATTCCGCAACATCGCTCTGAACGTGGAAGCGGCGGACGTGGTCTTTTCTCTGTCCCGTGACGGCGCCTGTCGGGTGGAATGCCACGAATGGGAAAAGCAAAAGCATTCGGTTTCGGTTCAGAACGGGACCCTCGTGGTCTCGGTTACCGACACCCGTGCCTGGTACGATTACATCGGGATCCATTTCGGGTCTCCGAAGATCACGGTCTACCTACCGCATACCGAATACGCTTCCTTGCAGGTGCGCGGAGTTACGGGTGCTTTGGAGGTTCCCAACGGCTTTTCCTTTGAGGACGTTTCGGTGACGCTTACGACAGGTGCGGTTCAATTTTTTGCCTCCGCCTCCGGAACGGTCCGGATCAAAACAACCACGGGCGCCATCCGCCTGCAGAACGTGTCTGCGGGTGCCCTGGATCTTTCGGTCACCACGGGAAAGGTGACACTCTCGGACGTGACCTGTGCGGGCGATCTGTCGGTGAACGTGACGACGGGGAAGACCGAGCTGACCAACGTTTCCTGCAAGAATTTTCTGTCCGACGGAAGCACGGGTAAAATCCTTCTGAACCGCGTGATCGCCTCGGGATCTCTTACGGTGCGGCGCAGCACGGGGGACGTTCTCTTCGACCGATGCGACGCCTCCTCTCTTTCGGTCACGACCGATACGGGAGACGTGACGGGCACCCTTCTGACCGAAAAGACCTTTATCCCGGATAGCGAGACGGGGAAGATCGACGTCCCGAAAAACACCTCGGGCGGCATCTGCGAGATTACCACCGACACGGGCGACATCCGATTGAAAATCCAATAAAAAAACAAATCCGATCCGTGGAAATCACAGATCGGATTTTTTTCGTTCATACGGTCAACGGAACGTCCTTCTTCAGAGGGTATTCCTTTCCGTTGAAGCAAAGCGTTCCTCCCTCGGCACCCGCCACCACCGTGATCCTTCCGTCTCGGTATGTGACCGAGACTTCTCCCTGCGGCAGGGGAACGGTGCCTTGGAAGGATCTGTATTTCCCGGGGTTCGGCTCCACGCGGAAGGTCTTATAGCCTGTATCGGTGGGGTAGACGCCAAGACAGTACCGACCCAAAAGATAGATGGGGCCGCTTCCCCAGGCGTGGCACAGGGAGCACCCATACCGCCTGCCGTACATTTCATAATGCTCCGCACCCTGCTTTGTGGGGTCGAACTGCTCCCAGACAGAGGTTCCACCCAGACGCAGAATTCCGCCCCAGTAGGATTCGATCTTCTCCTGAATATGCTCGATTTTGCCCCGTTTCCCGTAGGCAAGAAGCTCGAAGAATTCAAAATACGGCGTGGTGATGTGCTGTATTTCATCGTTTTCCAGCACTCGTTCGAAAATGATCTGCGCCTTGTCCTCTTCCACGAAATCGTAGATCAGCGCGAAAATATTGGCGTGACGGGTCACGTTTTCTCGCCCCGAGGAATAGCAATCGATGAAGGCGCCCTTTTTGTCTCTCCAGAAATCACGGAGGATTTTCGCTCTCAGTGATTCCGCTTCGTTACGGTAAACCGAGCCGTCCTCGTCCATAAGGTCGGACAGAAATGCCATGGCGTTTTTGGTCTGCCAGTACAGGATTTGCTCGGCGCAGAGGTTCCCCGATTTGTCCATATTGGACCAGTCGATGAAGATCCAATCTCCCGATCTGTGGCATACGTAATCGTTCTCGTCGGTGCGACCCGCAAGGAACCGGTAGAGAAGCTTGACCCGCTTCCAAATGAAGCGGATAAACTCCGTATCTCCCGAATTTTGATAATATTCCATCACCGCAATGATCAGATACATGGTGTAATCGTTGATGGTATTTACGTGCTGCTCGTAGGGCGGCTTTCCCAGAAGAGCAAGGATGGTTCGTTTTGTAATTTCGTTGTCAAAATAGAGATAGTTGTTTGCCATGTAGGATTGGTATGCATCTCCCGACCAAACCCAGCGGTCTCTCTTGATCCCGTCTAAGAAGAATTCGCGGGAATTTAGATGGAAGGTATAGGCACATACGTTCCAGATATCGCGCACGCTCGGGTCGTCGCATTCAAAGGACGCCCGATCCTGCAGGGGAAGATATTCGTACTCTGCGAAAATTTTCGCATTCTCCACGTTCCCCTTCAAATAAAGATATCGGAACGCACGCGCCGTCAGGTGATATTCGCTTTCTCCCGAAAGGGTCTGACGGATGATGCTGTTCTCCGTGTCCAGCGCCTCCTCGCGTGATTCTCCGCAGTATAAAACG
>JAFPBP010000338.1 GCA_017424085.1 Clostridia bacterium | reverse complement strand
TTCGATGCCGCCGTGCACGAGACCCTGATCCCCGTCCCCAACCGACCCGACATTTTCGGAAATCAGTTGATCGTGGATTGTGAAGACAACGTCCTCGGAACCGAGGATCTTCTCCTGATCAACGCCACGTCTCTGGACGTGGATTCCGCCCTTCGTCTGGTGAAGGAATACGGAGGTGCCGTTTACCCCGCGCATATCGACCGTCCCTCCAACGGAATGATCGCCATTCTCGGCAGCGTTCCCAAGGATTACGGCTTCACCTGCGTGGAGTTCAACGACCCCGAGGCACGGGAAAAGATCCTGCAGGAGCAGGGACTGACCGACTGCACCGTTCTGTGCAGCTCGGATGCCCACGATCTGGGCAGGATCAATGAAGCAGAGCATTACATCGATCTGGAGGATGAGCCCTATTCCTCTGCTCTCGTTCGGGAGCGGTTGATCGGGCTGTTGACAACATGAAGGAACTGTCGCTGAACATTCTGGACATTGCGCAGAATTCGGTTCACGCCGACGCGCGCAACATTCTGATCTCCCTCGAGGAGGATGTGGCGGGTCTTCTGACCCTCACCATCACCGACGACGGAAAGGGAATGAGCGCCGAGATGGTCCGAACCGTCACCGATCCCTTCTGCACCACCCGCACCACGCGGAAGGTTGGAATGGGATTGCCCCTGCTGAAGCTGGCAAGCGAGCAGGCGGGAGGATCTCTTTCTGTGGTGTCCGTGCCCCGCGAGGAAGACCCCGTGAATCACGGGACGCGGGTCTGCGCCACCTTCGATACTCACAGCATCGATTTTACCCCCTTGGGGGACGTAGTCGATACCATGGTGGTCCTGATCCAAGGTCACCCCGAGATCGACTATCTCTTCTCCCACACCACCCCCGCTGGCTCGGTCCGTCTGGACACGAAGGAGCTGAGGGAGGTTCTGGGAGACATCTCTTTGGGAGAGTTTGAGATCCTGGAATGGATCCGCGGCTCTCTGGAAGAGCAATACGAAGCATTAAAAAAATGAATCACATAAAATGGAGGCGTAAAATTCATGAAAACTCTCGCTGAACTTGAAGCCATCAGAGAAAAGATGAAGGGAAAGGTTGCCGTTCGTGAAGCGGGCGGAAACACCACCCGTATCGTTGTCGGCATGGCTACTTGCGGCATCGCCGCCGGCGCCCGTCCCGTACTGAACACCATCGCCGAGGAAATCTCCAAGATGGGTCTGGCCGAAACGGTTACCGTTACTCAGACCGGATGCATCGGCATCTGCCAGTACGAGCCCGTGGTTGAGGTGTTCGAACAGGGTAAGGAAAAGGTCACCTACGTTAAGATGACCTCCGAAAAGGCAAAGAGAATCCTGGAAGAGCACATTAAGGGCGGTAAGGTCGTTGCCGAATACACCATCGGCGGCTACAAGCCCGAAAACTGATTAAGGAGGAAATAGCAGTATGATTCGCTCTCATGTTTTGATCTGCGGCGGTACCGGTTGTACGTCCTCCGGCAGCGCCCGCCTGCACACGAGACTCGAAGAAGAAATCAAAGCCAAGGGCCTTGAGAATGAAGTTAAGGTCGTTCAGACCGGTTGCTTCGGTCTCTGCGCTCTCGGTCCCATTATGATCGTTTATCCCGACGGAACCTTCTACAGCATGGTCAAGGAAGAGGATCTTCCCGAAATCGTAGAAGAGCACCTGCTGAAGGGCCGTCCCGTGGACCGTCTGGTCTACAAGGATGTTGCCGAAGGCACCGAGGTCTCCGACGACAACTATTCTCTGAACGATACCGCTTTCTATAAGAAGCAGATGCGCGTAGCTCTCCGTAACTGCGGCGTTATCGATCCCGAAATCATCGACGAATACATCGCCATGGACGGTTACAAGGCTCTGGGTAAGGTCCTGACCGAAATGACTCCCGAGGAAGTTATTCAGGTTATGCTGGACTCCGGTCTTCGCGGCCGCGGCGGCGCAGGCTTCCCCACCGGTATGAAGTGGAAGTTCGCCCGTGCTTCTCAGTCCGCTCAGAAGTACGTCTACTGCAACGCTGACGAGGGTGACCCCGGTGCATTCATGGACCGTTCGGTTCTGGAGGGCGACCCCCACTCCGTCATCGAGGCTATGGCAATTGCCGCTTACGCCATCGGTGCAAACCAGGGTTACGTTTACATCCGTGCGGAATATCCCATCGCCGTCAGACGTCTTGACATTGCAATCAAGCAGGCAAGAGAATACGGTCTGTTGGGTAAGGACATCTTCGGTACCGGCTTCGACTTCGATCTGGACATCCGTCTGGGCGCAGGCGCCTTCGTCTGCGGCGAAGAGACCGCTCTGATGACCTCCATTGAAGGTCACCGCGGT
>JAFPBP010000337.1 GCA_017424085.1 Clostridia bacterium | reverse complement strand
TTTTCACATTTATGAGGTATGATATAGAAAAGATCCGGATCGGAGTGTTAGTATGCATTTACAGGAATCGGGCGAAATGTACCTGGAAACCATTTTGCGATTGACCCGAAAACAAAACCGCGTTCGTTCCATTGACGTGGTGGAATCCATGGGCTTCTCCAAGCCCAGCGTCAGCCGCGCCGTGGGACTGTTGAAAAAGGGCGGTTATCTGACCGTGGATAAGGACGGCTATCTCTTTCTTACAGAGGAGGGCTTGCGGGCGGCGGAGCGCACCTACGAGCGCCATCGGGTTTTGACCGAGTTCTTCTGCCGCTTGGGTGTGTCTGAGGCGGTGGCATCCTCCGATGCCTGCAAGATGGAGCACGATATCAGCGACGAGACCTTCGGCGCCATCAAAAATTATCTGGACCGTCTTTCCGAATGAATCATCGATCTGCAACGCTCTCCTTTTGAAGCGCGTTGCAGATTTTTTTGTAAATTTTTCACAGGGCTATTGCATTTGCGGGGAGAATATGATATAATGAAAAAAACGGGATCGTAAAAAAAAGTTTTTTTCTTTTGCGAAAAAAGGCGAACGGCTCCGTTATGATAGCGAACCCAAAAAAATACATTCTTAAGGAGGATGTTATGGACGGATTTTTCATTTTTCTGGTAGTTGCCGCTGTGGTGATTCTGATCCTCAGCTGCATTCGCATCGTTCCGCAGGCGACCGAGTTCGTGGTGGAATTCCTGGGTAAGTATAAGGCTACCTGGGGTGCGGGCATTCACTTCAAGATTCCCATTCTGGAGCGGGTCTCCAATCGCATCACCCTCAAGGAGCAGGTTCTTGACTCTCCGCCCCAGCCCGTTATCACCAAGGATAACGTTACCATGCAGATCGACACCGTGGTGTTCTTCCGCATCTTTGACTCTAAAATGTACTCCTACGGTGTGGTAAACCCCGTCAACGCCCTTTCCAACCTGACCGCAACCACCCTGCGTAATATCATCGGTGAAATGGATCTGGACAGCACCCTCACCTCCCGCGATACCATCAACGGGAAACTGACGGGCATCCTGGATGACGCCACCGACCAGTGGGGTATCAAGATCACCCGCGTGGAGCTGAAGAACATCATTCCTCCCGCCGCCATTCAGGCAGCCATGGAAAAACAGATGAAGGCAGAGCGTGACCGCCGTGAGACCCTGCTTCAGGCAGAGGGACACAAGGAAGCCTCTATCACCCGTGCCGAGGGTGACAAGCGCGCCATGATCCTCGCCGCCGAGGGTGAACGCGACGCACGCATCGCCCGTGCTGAGGGTGAAGCCCGCGCCATCTATCTTGCAAAGAAGGCAGAAGCCGACGGCTTGCGCGCCCTGATGGAAGCAGGCATCAACGACGTGGTTCTGGAGCTGAAGAAGTACGAGGCTCTCACCAACGTTGCCAACGGCAGAGCCGCCAAGCTGATCATCCCCTCCGACGTGGTGGATACGGTGAAGAAAAACGTGATCTTCAGCGAAACCTCCGGCTTGGGGCATCAGACCGAGTCCGAGCCCGCTCCCGAAGAGGAAGCAAAGCTCGACGCCTGCTGCGACGAGAATTACAAAGAGCCCTGGGAACAGGCATAACCGACGGCGGGGGATCTTCCCCCGCTTTGTCATAGGAGAAAACGTATGAAATGTCCTTATTGCGGAAGCGAGCGGATCGAGCAGGGCGTTGCCTGGGGCAAAAGCGCCGAATCGGGCAACGTGGGGCTGAAGTATCGTGCAGGCATCCTTATGGGGGTGGTGCAGGTCTATTCCGATCTTTGTCTGGATTGCAAGTCCATTCTGCGCACCTATATCAAATCCGACACCGATAAAGCCTGGAGTCACAACCCCGGATCTTTGGGAAGCGACTAAAAAACGAGGCGATGAACCGTTCGATTCATCGCCTTCTATTTTTTTATCTCCGACAACGGATGAAACTATCTCCGTTGTCGTATTTTTTCGCAGTTACGTCTTGGAAAAACAGTTCTTACATAAACCGAATCGGTTTAAGAAACAACCTCAGACCAAGGATGTTCCTTCCCATTCGGGAGCGGGCTCCAGACCTGCAAGCTCAATGACGGTGGGTGCAATATCCAACAGGGAAACGTCGGT
>JAFPBP010000336.1 GCA_017424085.1 Clostridia bacterium | reverse complement strand
GGCGGATGGTTCCTGCAGCCCGATTGCAATATGCCCTGCGGCGAAGCGTTTGCGCGGCACGCACTGATCTCTCAGCGCTATTTCAAGGAGAAATTCGGCGTCGTCGCCCGGACCGGATATAACGTGGACTCCTTCGGACATACGGCTTCCTTGCCGAAGATCCTGAGAGCGGGAGGCTTGAACCGTTACGTATTCATGCGTCCCGACAAAAACGAAAAAGACATGCCCTCGGATCTTTTCCGCTGGAAGAGCGACGACGGAAGCTCCGTGCTTACGTATCGGATCCCCACGCATTATAACGTTACCGAGGAAAAGCAGGATCAGATCGACGACGTTCTTGCCAAGATCAAAGCCGACGATCTTCCGCGCATGCTCTTCATCGGCATCGGAAACCACGGCGGCGGTCCGTCCTCAGCGCTGGTTCGCACGCTGAAGGCGCAAAACCTTCCCGATTCGGTGTTCTCGACGGTGGATCGCTATTTCGATCAGGTGAAGGATCGTTCCGTTCCCGTTCACGAAACAGAGCTTCAGCACCACGCACGGGGATGCTACAGCACCGTGACCTACGTGAAGGAAATGAACCGCAGATGCGAGGAGAATCTTTTGGCGGCAGAACGGTTCTGCATGCTTTCCAACCATCTGGTGGGGAATTCATATCCGCAAAAAGCCCTCAATAAGGCTTGGAAAAACCTGCTGTTCAATCAGTTCCACGATATTTTGGCGGGATGCTCCATCGAAAGCTCCTTTAAGGACGCTTCTTATTTGTTCGGAGAGATCATGAGCATTACCGATCAGGCGATCAACCGCGCTCTGCAGGCGATCTGCCGCAAGATCGACACGGGCGCCTCCTCCAACGAGGCGGTCAAATATCCCCACGAGGGAAGACTCGTTTGGGAGCACGAGCTTCTGGGAACGCCTATCGTGGTCTTCAATCCCCATTCGTTCCCCGTGGAGGAAACGGTGGCGATCCGCATCAACACCACCCGCATCACCGATGAAAACGGTGTGGAGATCCCCTATCAGAGCATTCGCGGCGAGCAGACCAACGGGGAATTCGATCATTATCTGACCACCTTCCGTGTTTCCGTGCCTGCGCTGGGGTATCGGGTCTATCGCTCGTTCCGCAAGGGACCCACCCTGCCCCCCGCTCCGTTCCAAGCCTTTGATCCGCTCCGTCTGGAGAACGATAAGCTTCTGGTGGAGTTTGATCACGCTACGGGCGAGATCTGCAGAATCACCGAAAAAGCCACGGGCGCTGTGGTTGCGAAGGGCGGATTTGAAGCAATTCTGACCGACGAAACCGCTTGCGACACCTGGGCGCACAATCAATTTGATCTGGGAGAGATCTGCGGTCGCTTTGCCGATCCCGAATTCTGCGTTTTGGAAAACGGTCCCGTTTGCTCCCGCGTTCGCGTGACCCAATCCTTCGGCTCTTCGGTTCTCCGTCGGGATTATACTCTGACGGCGGGAAGCGATGCGGTCAAGGTCTCTGCCGAGGTGGATTATCACGAAAAGCACAAGGCGTTGAAATTTGCCTTCCCCGCACGGGATGAGGTGGTTTGTGAAATTCCCTACGGCACGATCACCCGTCCTCTCTGCAACGGCGAAGAGCCGTTCGGGAAATGGTTTGCCTCCAACGGACTTGCCGTTGCCAATGACAGTAAATACGGCTACGATTCCACCTCGTCTCAGGTCCGCATGACGGTTTTGCGGGGTGCGATCTTCGCCGATCACTACGGTGCGCGGGATGACCGTTGCCGCTTTATGGATCAGGGCGAGCACCGTTTTTGTTATACGATCTTCCCCTTCCGCGGGGTGACCGATGCCCATCGTCGGGCGGCGGTTCTGAATATGCCCCTGCGTTCTCTGACCGATACCTTCCATCACGGACCTCTGTCTCTTTCCTACGAGGGGGCTCGCTGTGATTCGGACCATTTGGTCGTTACCGCAATCAAAAAGGCGGAGGACGGCACCGAGCCGATCCTGCGTTGCTTTGAATCGGAGGGCGCCGCTGTGGAGACTGAAATCTCCCTGCTGGGACGGACGATTCCCGTAGCGCTCTCTCCCTATGGAATTCGCACCTCGGATTCTGCGGGATGCGCAAAAAGTTTGATGGAGTGGGATCTTGAATGAGTCAGTATTATATCGGAGTTGACATTGGCGGGACCAAAATAGCCCTGGTGAAGGGCGACGAAGAGGGGCGGATCCTGGAAAAGATCCGCTTTGATAACAACGGATCTCCCGAGGAAATGATCGAGCGGATCCTGCGCTCTGCCGCATCCTTCGGGGCGGTCTCGGGTGTGGGGATCAGCTGCGGCGGTCCGTTGGATCTGAAGAGAGGTGCGATTACGGCTCCACCGAATCTTCCCGGTTGGGATGACGTTCCCATCGTAAAGCTTCTGTCCGAGGCGACGGGCGCCCCCGCCTACCTTCAGAACGATGCAAACGCCTGCGCCCTTGCCGAATGGCGGTTCGGGGCAGGAAAGGGAACTCGCAATATGATCTTTCTCACCTTCGGCACGGGCTTGGGCGCGGGGTTGATCCTGAACGGAGCACTCTACGAGGGAACCAACGCCAACGCCGGCGAGGCGGGGCATATTCCCTTGGCGTCCGACGGACCCGTCGGATACGGGAAGCGGGGGTCCTTTGAGGGCTTTTGCTCCGGCGGCGGGATCCGCCAACAGGCAATTGCTTATGCTGAACAGCAGCTTCGAACGGGGAGCTCGGTTTCCTATTGCGCTACGGTAGAGGATCTCCCCTCTGTTACGGCAAGATCCGTGGCGGAGTGCGCCTTTGCGGGATGCTCCGATGCAAAAGAGATCTACCGTCGGTGCGGAGAAAAATTGGGGCTTGGACTCAGCATTCTGATCGATCTTTTCAATCCCGAGGCGATCGTCATCGGAAGCATTTACGCACGGGCGCGAGCCCTTCTGGAGCCTGCCGCTCTTCAGGTTTTGAAAGAACAGGCATTGCCGCAAGCGTTGGAGGTCTGTCGGATCCTTCCCGCCGCATTGGGAGAGGATCTGGGGGATCTTGCGGCGCTCAGCGTTGCGATGCAAGGAGGAAAATAAAATGAATGAACTGCTTCAACGGTATCCTTCCCTTCGGGTCTGCAAGGATGCCATCGAACAAGCCGTGGAAAAAATGACCAACGTTTACCTTTGCGGAGGAGCGTGCCTGCTCTGCGGAAACGGAGGAAGCGCCGCCGATTGCGATCATATGGCGGGGGAATTGTTAAAAGGCTTTCGCCTGCCCCGCACCGTTACCGATTCCGACCTCCCCGCAGATCTGCGGGAGCGTCTGCAGGGGTCGTTGCCTGCCATTTCCCTGCATTCCGCTTCTGCCGCATTGACTGCATCTCTGAACGATCTTGATCCTGCCATGGTGTATGCGCAGATGCTCTACGGGCTTGGGAAAAAGGGAGATATCCTCTTTGCCCTGTCCACCTCGGGGAACGCCGAAAACGTTTGTAACGCCGCGCGCCTTGCCCGTGCGATGGGTATGACCGTGATCGCCTTGACGGGGGAATCGGGCGGAAGACTTGCGGATCTTGCTCAGATCTGCATCCGCGTTCCCGAAACCGAAACCTATAAGGTTCAGGAATTGCATCTTCCCGTATATCATTATCTCTGTGCGAAAACAGAAGAGGTTCTGTTCGGAGAGTCCTGATATCGGATCGGTTGAAGAAATACACGCCTTTTCTCGGGCGTGCTTTTCTTTTTTTCCCTTGACAAACGGAGGAAAATGTGGTATCATAGAGAAAATCCATGCTGAAAGGACTCTTTTCTATGAATATTTATCCCTCCGTCGAGGCGTTGATCGGAAAAACTCCCTTAGTGGAGCTTCGGAACGTGGAAGCCGAATTCGGGCTGAAGGCAAGGCTCGTGGCAAAATTGGAATCCATGAACCCCGCAGGCTCCGCAAAGGATCGGGTCGCCCTCTCCATGATCAACGATGCCGAGGCACGGGGCGTTCTGACCTCCGATTCGGTGATCATCGAGCCCACCTCGGGAAACACGGGCATCGGGCTTGCTTCGGTGGCGGCGGCGCGGGGATATCGGGTCATCATCGTCATGCCCGACAGCATGTCCGAGGAGCGGCGCATTCTCATGAAGGCGTACGGGGCGGAGCTGGTGCTCACCGACGGCGCCTTGGGTATGAGCGGCGCCATCGAAGAGGCGAACCGTCTGGCGGCTCAGATCCCCAACAGCTTCGTGGCGGGGCAGTTTGAGAATCCCGCCAATTCCGCGGCGCACCGCACCACCACGGGTCCCGAGATCTGGGACGATACCGACGGCACTGTGGATGCTTTCGTTGCGGGCGTGGGCACGGGCGGCACCATCACGGGGGTGGGAGAGTTCTTGAAATCGAAAAATCCCGCCGTGCGCGTGATCGGCGCAGAGCCTGCCTCGTCTGCGGTTCTTTCGGGGCAAAAAGCGGGGAAACACGGGCTTCAGGGCATCGGTGCTGGGTTTGTCCCCGCCGTGCTGAATCGGGATATTTTGGATGAAATCATCCCCGTTACCGAGTCGGATGCCTATGCGCTGGGGCGCCTTTTGGGGCGGCGGGAAGGGATCCTGTGCGGGATCTCCTCGGGCGCAGCCCTTTGGGCGGCGGTGCAGGTGGCGCGCCGTCCCGAATGGGAAGGGAAGACCGTTGTGGTTCTTCTGCCCGATACGGGAGACCGCTATCTTTCCACCGAGATGTTCCGCGATTGAGCTTTATCAATACAAAAAGGCTTCGGAGTTTTGTTGCTCCGAAGCCTTCGTTTTTTTTAGTTATCCCAGTTGTGCCAAACGTCGGTGACGTCGTCGTTGTCGTCCAACATATCCAGCAGCTTCTGCATCTTTTCTCCGTCTTCCTCGGAGATCTCGGTGTAGTTGTTGGGAACCTGAGCCACCTCTGCGGAAAGAACGTTGTATTTCTTGGAGATCACCAGATCGTTGGTGTCGCTCATGGATTCTGCGGGAGTATAGACGGTAAATCCGCCCTCCTCCGCCACGATGTCGAGGATGTCTGCCTCGATCAGATCCTCCATCAGCTGATCCTCGTCCACGTCCTCGCCGTCGATGACGATCACGCCCTTCTTCTCAAACATCCAGTTGACCGAGCCGGTCTGACCCAGATTGCCGCCGCACTTGTCAAAGTAGTGGCGCAGGTCACCTGCGGTACGGTTGCGGTTGTCGGTGACGCAGCGCAGATAAACGGCAACGCCGCTGGGACCGTAGCCCTCGTAGGTGAGGACCTCGTAGGTTTCCCCGTCGTTTCCGCCCGCCGCCTTCTTGATGACGCGCTCGATGTTATCGTTGGGGACGTTGTTGGATTTCGCCTTTGCGATCAGATCCTTCAGGGTTGCGTTGGAAACGGGATCGGGTCCCCCTTCTTTAACAGCCATGGAGATTTCTCTACCGATTTTGGTGAAGATCTTGGCGCGCTGAGCGTCGGTCTTCTCCTTTTTGTGCATAATGTTCTTCCATTTAGAATGTCCGGACATGGATCGTTTCCTCCTTGAAACGGAATATAAATATAGTTTAATTATTTTTTATAAAACAATGCAATGAGGGGTACGGGAATCAGCCAGATCAGATGATATGCCAAGGGCCAGAGCCAGACCATTTTCCCCGGGGCGAAGATCAACGCCGCCACCGTGAGAAGCAGACCGAACAGAATGGAGATCTGCTGGAGATAAAAGCTGACACTGATGCGCTTGTAGAGGATCTTGGTCCGACGGATGGCTTCGGTGATGCCCAATGCGTTTTGGGTGGAGATCATCACGGGCGGGCTTTGGTCTTCTTCCAGCTCCTCCCGCGTTTCGTCCACCGATTCCGCCTCGTCGGGATCGGGCACCGAGATCTTGGTGTGGGGCAGATCGTACCGCCGCTGGATCATGCTTTCGTTGATGTTGCAATCCTTGGTATCCACCAGAAGATGGAATTCTCCGTCGGGCATATCCGCCGCCTTTTTCAGAGCGGGGTCCTCGCCGTAACGGCAGATCATGGTTGCGGCAATGGTTCGGTTGATGACCAGATAGATCAGATGCACCCCTGCGGCGGAAAGCATGGCTTCCTTTTCGGGGCTCCAGGGCTGGACGTTGTGGGACAACAGCAGGTTGCGGTTCCCCAAAAGCACGTTATCCAGATCCACCGTGGCGACGATTCCGTAATTCTTGATCACGCGCCATTGCAGCACCGTGGGAAACCGCTCGGGCAGATCGGGGACCTGCTTGCGGAATGCCTCCAGAAGGGGAGACTCGGAAAGGGTCAGAAGCGCCGCGATGTACTTGGTGGCTTCTGCGGCACGGGCGGTGTTTTTTACGCGGAAATGAAGGATTTCGTTACGGTCGGGGGGGAAGAGATCGGTATCCTTGACCAGAAGCGTGTCCGCATCTTTCAGATGCTTGACCGAATAGTTCCCCAAAAGGATGCTTCCCATGCGGCGCAGGCGCATTTGCATGAGCACGTAGGGAATGATGAAGGCACCCTCGGAGGTGAAGGTGGCGCACATGATCAGAAGAATGGTCAGCGCAGGAAGGAAGGTTCCCTTGCGGACGATGGCAACAATGATCGAAGCGACGATGACGCCCAGGATCACCCAAGGAACGAAGCGACGGTTTTTGCCGTCGGAGGGGTCCCCATCCGAGGAGGTGCGGACCACGTTGGGAAAGTCAATGACGGGATTTGCGGAGCAGACCTGTCGGATGTATTTCTTCGACAGGGACAGATCGGTCACCTGCAACGCATAGGTCTTCTTATCCCGCACCAGATCCAGATTGCGGACCACCTGAAAGGCGTACAGATACTTCAGCCCCGCCGAAAGGGCAAGGGAGAGAAAAAGCGCCGCCGAGAAGAATTGATCCTCTGCAGGATTGGGAGTGGCAAGCAGGTAGACCGAATGGATCGCCGTTGCGATCAGGGCAAAGGAATAAAAGCAGTAGGGGGAGGGGTTCAGCTTCAGAAAGGATTTTAACCCGTCCAAAAAGTCTGCGCGACAGAGAAATACGGTCAGCGCACACGCCGCAAGCTGAAGGATCGCCATGGGGATCTTGTCGATGCCCAGCACCGTCAGCACCGTCATGAGAATTGCGACGGCCAGACACCCCAAGGCTTTGACGGAGGTCTTGTCCCGTGCGGCACAGGCTGAATTGTATTGCTCTTCAAAATAGGAGAGCTGTTTCATCCGCGTGCCCCCTTCTGACGGAGGGATTCATAGAGAATTACTGCGCCCGCCACCGAAACGTTCAGCGAATCCAAGGGACCGTTCATGGGGATCTTGACCAAAAAGTCGCAATGCTCTCGGACCAGACGGGAAATGCCCCGTCCCTCATCTCCGAGAACGAAGGCGCAGGCTCCGGTCAGATCGGTGTGGTAAATGTCCGCAGGAGCGCTTCCGTCGGTTCCGTAGATCCAGATGTTGTGCTTTTTCAGCTCCTCCACCGTGTCGGTGATGTTCGTCACCCGCGCCACCTTCATGTATTCGCAGGCGCCTGCGGAGGATTTGATGAGGGTGGGGGTCATGCCGCAGGAATTGTGCTTGGGCAGGATCACCCCGTGTGCGCCGCAGCAGCAGGCGGTCCGAAGGATGGCTCCCACGTTATGGGGGTCGGTCACTCCGTCCAGAATCACGATGCAGGGAGGCTCGTTGCGCTCCGCCGCAAGGGCGAGGATGTCCTCCACCGTGGAATATTCAAAGGGGGTTACGTACGCCAGAACGCCCTGATGACCTGCCGTTCCCGACAGAGTCTCGATGCGGGTGCGCTCCGCTTCCAGCACGGGGATCCCCTTTTCCTTCGCCATGGCAAGGATCTTCAGGATCGAGCCCTCCCGCTCTCCCTTTGCAATGAGAATTTTATCAACGGTGCGCTCGCCTCGGAGGGCTTCCATGACGGGATTCCGTCCCGTGACGATATTTTCGTTGACTTCTTCGGTTCTGGGCTCGGGACGACGACGTTTTTGATAGTTCATAACTGACTCCGTTTATTTATTCTTCTTCTACGATAACTGGATAGGTGAAGGGGGTGAATACGGGGGCGACGGCGGGATTGCTTCTTCGGCAGAGCAGGGTGATCATGCAGATGCCGTCGGTCATGATCTCTCCGTTTCGGTAGTGCAAAATTTTTCCGTTTGCCTCATCCGAGGGAGCCGCCGCCTTTTTGACCGCCGCGTTTTTCCCTTGGGAGAAGACGATCAGATAATTCCCCGCAGGCAGGGTTCGGAAGTGCCACAAAACGTTTTCGGTCAGATTTTCAATGGTCTCTTCCCGTTTGGGCTTTTGGGAGAGGGAGGTGCGGTAATCCTTGTCGGCGGCGTAGATCGAAACGGTGATCGACGCATTGTCCTGCACGTGAAATTCCAGCTCTACGCCTCCGAAGGGCTCGGTCACCGAAAACGCAGCCGCAATCGTTTCTCCCTGTGCGGGAGACGGATCCTCGGTTTCGGCACGCGCCAGAGGGAGGGGCGTCCAATCGGTGCGGGGGGATGCGCAGGCGGTCAGGGCTGCCAGCAGGGCGCACAATAAAAGGACCGTGCAAAATTTTTTCATCAAACCCACCTCCCGATGAGTGAATAAAAGGCATTTTTTGAGGCGAAACTGAAAGTAAAATATACGTAAGAGCGAGGTTTTTGAAGTGAAATACGGTTGGAGCGGCGGAAGCGGACTTTCGGGATTTTTTACCCCCGAGGACTTCCTTCTCACCCATCCTCCTCTGAAGGAGGATCGAACCTCCGATGTTGTGGTCATCGGTGGCGGATTGAGCGGATTGTTGTGTGCCTACGAGCTTCTCAAGGGTGGAAGATCGGTTTGCTTGTGCACGTCTCATACGGTGGGCAACGGTGCCAGCCGTTACGGGGCGGGGATCCTTTGCGGAGATTCCGGCGCAGATCTGACCCGTCTTCGTCAGACGAAGGGGCGGGACACTGCGGTCTCATGGTACCGTCTCTCCTCTGCGGGGGTGGAGCAGGTGGAGCATATCGTGGCAGAGATCGGAAGCAAATGCGATTTTCGCCGTCGGGACGTTTTTTATTATACCGCAGACGGGAATCCCGATTCCCTGCGGGAGGAATACCGATGGCGCCGTCACGTGGGCACGCCCTGCCGTTGGCTGGATCGGGATGCCTGCACCGAGGCGTTCTCGTTCCCCTGCAGCGGGGGGATCCTGTCGGAAAATTGCGGAGCCGAACTGAATTTGGTTCGATTCTGCCGTGATCTGGAGCAATGGATCCTGCTCCATGGGGGAGAGATCTTTGAGGGAACGCGGGTGGAACGCATCGAGGGAGGGACCGACGGTTACCTTTGCCGAAGTGGGTCCCATGCGATCTCGTCCGATTTCGTTGTGGATGCCCGCGGAGGAGAGGCTCTGAAGAGGTCTCCTCATCGGGGACAGCGGGTAACGGTCTTTTCCATCGTTACCGAGCCGGTTGCCTCCTTTGCGGGATGGCAGGACCGCTGTATTCTGAAAAGCCGCGATTCCTGCACGTATCTTCGGACCACGCCCGATCACCGCATCGTGTTTTCGGGGGCGGTATCATCGGTCCTGTCCTCCGACGGAAGCGTTGGCGGGTTGGATCTCAGCGCCGCCTGTCGGGGCAAGTATCGCACGCTGGAGGAGGAGCTGAGAGAAATGTTCTTTGGAATTCCGCGGATTCGGCGGGAATTCGGATTCTGCCAGACGGTGATCCTTCCCCGAGGCGGGTTGCCCTCCTTTGGGCGGGATCCCCGATGGAAGGGATTGTTTTATCTCTATCCCTTCGGGGAAGCGGGAATCGCCTCTGCCGCCGTCGGTGCGTCATGGATCGCACGAATGGTGGCGGATCCCTCGGTGAAGAGCCCCGTTTATTTGGAGGAATCTTCCTCGGGCTGAACCAGATCGGTGATGATCTGACGCAGCTCCTCACAGCCCTGTCCGTTCAGAGCGGAGAAGGGGATGACGGTGATTCCGAACCGCTCCGACAGAGCGTCGGCGTTTTTCTTCGCTTCGGTTTTGGATAACTTATCCGCTTTGGTTGCCACCACGGTGAAGAGGGTCTCCGATTGCATGAGCCAATCGAACATGACCTCATCGTCCTTGCTGGGGGGATGGCGCAGGTCCACCAGCATCAGGATCAGTCTGCGATCCCGATCGGCGGAGAAATATCCGTCGGTCAGCTTGCCCCACGCCGCCTGCTCGGATTTCGGGCGCTTGGCAAAGCCGTAGCCGGGCAGGTCCACCAGATCGAACTTGCCGTCTACGCTGTAATAGTTCACCGAAATGGTCTTGCCCGGAACCGAGCTCACGCGGGCAAGGCTTTTTCGGTTGAGTAATTTGTTGATCAACGACGACTTGCCCACGTTGGAGCGTCCCACCAGGACGATCTCGGGATTGCGGGGGCGGTCGATTTTTTTGCCGTCAAAGTAACTGGTTACGAATTCGGCGTTGTTGAAATTCACGTTCATGGAATTATCCTTCCACCAAGGCGGTGGCAAGCACCGTATCAATGGATTCTGCGGGAACGAAGATCAGGCTTTCCCGAACCACGGGGTCGATCTCCTCCAGATCGGGCAGGTTAGCCGCAGGCAGGACCACCTTCTTGATGCCCGCCTTGTAGGCTGCCATGGTCTTTTCCTTCAGACCTCCGATGGGGAGCACCCGTCCGCGCAGGGTGATTTCCCCCGTCATGGCAACGGTGTGATCCACCTTCCGTCCCGTCAGCTCGCTGACCAGCGCCGTGGTCATGGTGACCCCTGCGGAGGGACCGTCCTTGGGCACGGCACCCTCGGGTACGTGGATGTGAATGTCCTTGTTTTTATAGAAATCTCCGTCGATTCCCAGCTCGGAAGCCTTGCTTCGGATGTAGCTGATGGCGGCGTTTGCCGATTCCTTCATCACGTCGCCCAAAGAGCCGGTCATCTGGATCTTGCCCGTGCCCTCCATGACCGAGACTTCCACGGGCATGACCTCGCCGCCCACGGCGGTGTAGGCAAGACCCGTGACGATGCCCACCTGATCCTTTTTCGCCAAGGGATCGTCCCGATACTTACGGGGACCCAAAAATGCTTCCAGATTGGCGGGCTTGAAGGAGACCTTGGTCTCCTCAGGATGCTCTGCAAGGTATTTCAACGCTTTGCGGCAGAGGGATGCGATGGTGCGCTCCAGCACGCGGACCCCCGCCTCGCGGGTATAACTGCGGATCAGATCGTTGAGCCCCGCATCGGTGATCTTGAATTCCTTGGCGGTCAGCCCGTGCTTTTTGATCTGCTTGGGGATCAGATGCTCCTTGGCAATGTGGATCTTTTCCTCCTGCGTGTAGGACGAAAGCTCGATGACCTCCGTGCGGTCCAGCAGGGGACGGGGCATGGTGTCCGCCGTATTTGCGGTGAGAATGAACAGAACGTTGCTCAGATCGAAGGGGAGATCCAGGAAGTGATCCTTGAAGGTCTTGTTCTGTTCGGGGTCCAGAACCTCCAGAAGCGCCGAGGCGGGATCGCCCTTGTAGTCGCTTCCGATCTTGTCCACCTCATCCAGCAGGATCACGGGATTTACCGACCCTGCCTCCCGAACCGCTTCGATGATCTTTCCGGGCATGGACGCCACGTAGGTGCGGCGGTGTCCTCGGATCTCTGCCTCGTCATGCACGCCGCCCAGAGAGACGCGTGCAAATTTCCGCCCCGTAGCGCGGGCGATGGACTGCGCTACCGAGGTTTTTCCCGTTCCCGGAGGGCCAACGAGACAAAGGATCTGCCCGTTATATTGGGGCATTTTTTTCAATACCACCAAGGTTTCAAGGATGCGTTCCTTGACCTTTGCTAAACCGTAATGGTCTGATTCGAGGATGCTTCTTGCTCGGGCAATGTCTACGTCCTCGGTGGTGAATTTGCCCCAGGGCAGGTCCAGACAGGTGTCCAGATAAATGCGGGAAACTCCTGCTTCCTGCGCTCCGATGGGCATTTTTGCCAGCCGCTCCACTTCCTTCAGAAGCTTCTTGCGAACCTCCTCGGGGGCGGCGGATTTGTTGATCTTATCGGTATAAACTCCGATCTCGTCGTCGGGGTCGTATTCGCCCAGCTCCTCCTCCAGAGCGTGAATCTGTTCACGGATGTAAAAATCCCTCTGATTCTTGGCAATGCGCTCCTTGGTTCGGTCGGAGATCTGATTTTCCAGTTCCGCGATCTCGATCTCCCGCTCCAGGATCTGAAGCAGGAGCGCCATGCGGTCCTCGGGGTCCAGCGTTTCCAGAATCTTTTGCTTGTCCTGATATTTCAGGAAGAGATTCTGGGTGATATAGTCTGTCAAAAAGCCCAGATCGTCGATGGAAAGGACCTCCATCATCTGCTGCTGGGAGATGCTTTCCACGTATTGCGCCAACTCCGCAAAGCCGCTCTGCGCCTGCCGTGCCAACGCCTCGCGGTACAGGGCGGAGGTGATGGGTGTGGGCGTTTCGGGAATCAGGGAGACGGTGACGGTATAGCATCCGTTGTCCTTGCAGGGCAGGGTAATGCACTGGGCGCGGCAAAGCACGTCCAGCATGACCCGCAGATCCCCGTTCTGGGTTTTCATCATCTGCTTGACCTTGGCAACGGTTCCGTATGCGTAAATTCCCTCGGGGGCGGGATCTTCCTCGGTCACGTCCATTTGGGCGGAGAGGAATATGTACCGATCTGCTGCCAGCGCTCGGGAGACGGCGGTAGACGAGATCTGCCGCGCCACGTCCAGATGAATGGACTGCTTGGGCAGCGCCGCCAGATTGCGCAGAGGCAACAGGGGCAGGGTACGGATCTTCTGCTCAAAAAGGGTTGAAATATCTGCCATAATGTAAAATTCCTTCGGTTTCGGGTATGTTTTTTCCGATTTTTTTCATGGGGGAAACAGCCAACGGCTCGAACCGCATGAATTACGGTTCGAGTCGCACGGTTATTGTTCGATTTCTTTGTGGGTGACCGTGGGCGCCGCACCCTTGCGGATGCAGTCCTCGTGCACCGTCACCTTGGCAATGGTCTTGTCGGAGGGGGTGAGGTACATAATATCGGTCATGACCTTTTCTGCGATGGCGCGCAAGCCGCGTGCCCCCGTCTTCCGCTCCGCCGCCAGATCGGCGATGGCTTCCACCGCTTCTCGGGTGAAGTCCAATTCCACCCCGTCCAGACGGAACAACTCGCGGTATTGCTTGGTCAGACAGTTTTTCGGCTCGGTCATAATGCGAACCAGCGCTTCCTTGTTGAGGGGCTCTACGTTGACGATCACGGGCAGGCGTCCCACCAATTCGGGGATCAACCCGAATTTGACCAGATCGTGGGATTCGCATTGCTTCAAAAGCTCGCCCACGTCCTTGTCGTCCTTGCCGCTCAGATCGGAATTGAATCCGATGGCGGTCTTCTGAGTGCGCTTGCGGATCACGTCCTCCAGCCCTGCGAAGGCGCCGCCGCAGATGAAGAGGATGTTTTTCGTATCAATGGCAATGAATTGCTGGTTGGGATGCTTCCGTCCGCCCTGCGGGGGAACGTTTGCAACGGTTCCTTCCAGAATCTTCAGCAACGCCTGCTGAACGCCCTCGCCCGAAACGTCGCGGGTGATGGAGGGGTTCTCGGAGCGACGGGAGATCTTGTCGATCTCGTCGATATAGATAATGCCCCGTTCTGCGGATTTCACGTCGAAGTCCGCCGCCTGCAGTAGGCGCAGAAGGATGTTTTCCACGTCCTCGCCCACATACCCTGCCTCGGTGAGGGTGGTGGCGTCGGCGATGGCGAAGGGCACGTTCAGCGTCTTTGCCAGAACCTGCGCCAGCAGGGTCTTGCCTGAGCCCGTGGGGCCCAGCAGGAGAACGTTGCTCTTGGACAGCTCCACGTCTGCCTTTGCGTCCTGATTGAGAATGCGCTTGTAGTGGTTGTACACCGCCACGGCAAGGGCGACCTTCGCACGGTCCTGCCCGATGACGTATTCGTCCAGCGCCGCCTTGATCTCGGCGGGGGTCTTCATGGTCAGGCGAAGCTTATCGTCCTTCTTTTTCTGCTTTTTTTCGGTGAGCACCTGCAGATATTCCACGCAGGCGTCAACGCAATCGTTGCAGATATAGGTGTCGGGCTCAATGCCCGCAATAAACATTTTGTCTCCCGTGCAGGGCTGCCCGCAGAAGGAGCAGGTGCGGGGATCTTGCGTGTTCTGATTCGGCATGAGGGTTCCTTTCGGTGCCTGTGGTGATTCTTTGGGATCAGCGGTGGGTGATGACCTTGTCGATCAGACCGTATTCCATTGCCTGCTGTGCGGTCATGAAGTTATCCCGTTCGGTATCCTGCTTGATCACGTCCAGAGGCTTTCCGGTGTTTTCCGCAAGGATCTTATTGAGGGTCTCCTTGATATCAAGAATGCGCTGAGCGTGGATCTTGATGTCGGTTGCCTGACCCTGGAATCCGCCCAGAGGCTGATGGATCATAACCTCACTGTTGGGCAGGGCGTACCGCTTGCCCTTGGTGCCTGCGCTGAGCAGGAAAGCGCCCATGCTGGCAGCCATACCGATGCAGATGGTGGATACGTCGCACTTGATATAGTTCATCGTGTCGTAGATCGCCATACCTGCGGTGATGGAGCCTCCGGGGCTGTTGATATAGAGGCTGATGTCCTTATCGGGATCCACCGATTCGAGGAACAGAAGCTGAGCGACCACCAGATTTGCGGTCACGTCGTTGACCTCGTCCGCCAAAAAGATGATGCGGTCGTTGAGCAGACGGGAATAAATATCGTAAGAGCGTTCGCCGCGGGAGGTTTGCTCCACGACGACGGGCACGAGTGCGTTGTTGGGTTGCATATCGGTTTCTCCTTTTCTATCGTTGTGTATCGGATGGGAAAAAAGTATGTGAAATCTGCAAGGGACCTCCCTCCGGGTTCGGAGAGAGATCCCTGAGCGGTTCTGTTTCAGTATCGCCGAAAACCTTCGGAATTATTCAGCGTCCTTTGCAGGCTCTGCGGCTTTCTTGGTGGTCTTCTTTGCGGCGGGCTTCTTCTCCGCAGCTTCGCCTTCTGCCTTGGGAGCAGCCTTCTTGGTGGTCTTCTTGGCAGCGGGCTTCTTCTCGGCTACTGCTTCCTCTGCAGTTTCGGCGTCAGCCTTGGGAGCAGCCTTCTTGGTGGTCTTCTTCGCGGTCTTCTTTGCGCCGGGAGCGGTCATTTCCGCATGTGCCTTAACGCATTCGAATGCCTTTGCGTTTGCAAGCTCCTTGATGATGTTCTCGGTCACAGCGTCGCTCTTGATGCGCTCGACGGGAACCTGCATCTCCTTGGAGAACTTCTCGTATTCTGCGTTCACGTCTTCGTCGGAGATGACGACACCCTCAAGCTCTGCGATCTTCTCCAGCGCGAGGCGGAGCTTCACGTCGGTCTGAGCGCGCTTTGCGAACATGTTACGCAGGTCCTCCATCTTGGTGCCGGTGATCTGCATGTACTGCTCCATGTTCATGCCCTGAGAGGTCATGCGCTGAGCAAAATCGTTGAGAGAAGCGTTGATCTCGTTCTCAAACATGCATTCGGGGATCTCGGCTTCCACCAGATCTGCGATCATTTCAGCCAGCTTGTCGCCAACCTCACGGTCTGCTTCGGCTTCCTTGCGCTCTGCGATCTTCTTGGCAACGTCTTCCTTGAACGCTTCCAGCGTATCGAAATCGCTGATGTCCTTCACGAATTCGTCGTCTACCTCGGGGAGCTCTTCCTTCTGGATCTTATGAATGCAGCACTTGAACTCAGCGGGCTTGCCCTTCAGCTCTTCTGCGTGATATTCCTCGGGGAAGGTAACGTTGACGGTGAATTCCTCGTCGATCTTCTTGCCGACCATCTGAT
>JAFPBP010000335.1 GCA_017424085.1 Clostridia bacterium | reverse complement strand
ACTGAGCTACAGAGGCATAAGTGGCGACTCAGAAGGGACTCGAACCCTCGACCTCCGCCGTGACAGGGCGGCGTTCTAACCAACTGAACTACTGAGCCGTGTTTGGTGGGAACTACAGGGCTCGAACCTATGACCCTCTGCTTGTAAGGCAGATGCTCTCCCAGCTGAGCTAAGCTCCCGTGT
The DNA here is from genome assembly GCA_017424085.1 of Clostridia bacterium. Taxonomy (GTDB): domain Bacteria; phylum Bacillota; class Clostridia; order Oscillospirales; family UBA644; genus RGIG995. The sequence goes on along the minus strand of JAFPBP010000335.1, from coordinate 1,825 downwards.
TTTGCTGTCATCTTCGCTGTCAGCCTGTATATAATACCACACTTTTCTCGATTTGTCAAGAGGTTTTTCAAAAAAAAATGCCTAAAATTTGAGGTTCGTCTACTTTCCACAAAACACTCCACGGTATACATTTTTTCAATTGTGCAACTTATACAGAACCCGCCCAAAGGGCATAAAAATGATGATTTTGGGGGTTGATTTTTGCGCAGAGATGTGTTATACTGTAGCCATAAAACAGCGGAGGTTTTTCATGGACGAGAAAATCCTTTTGGAAGGTTCGATCTCGGTCAAGGCTGCGCTTGAAGCGGGGCGCCGCGAGGTGTTTGAGATCATCACCGATCCGAGACCCGCAGACCGAAACCGTAATTACATATTAAATCTGGCGCGGAAGAAGAACGTAACGATCACCACGGCATCTGCAGCGGAGATCGAAGCCATGGCGGGAGGCACCTCCCACGGCGGACTTCTGGCATGGGTCGGAGATCGGCAGTATTGTGATGCAGGATCACTCTTGAATCACCCCTCCCCCTTTCTCGTTGCACTTGAGGGAATCGAGGATCCCTACAATTTCGGAGGAGCCATGCGATCTCTGTACGCGGCGGGAGTCACGGGTGTTCTCGTTCCCCAACGGAACTGGTGCAGCGCCGCGGGAGTGGTAACGAAGGCATCGGCAGGAGCTTCGGAATTTCTCGACGTGGCGACGGTGGACGATTGGGACGAGGTGCTGACCTCTGCAAAGGAAAAGGGAATCCGAATTCTCTGTGCGGAGCGCAAGGATGCCGTATCCTTATATGAAACGGATCTCAGGGGTCCCATTCTTCTGGTGTTCGGAGGAGAAATGCGCGGGATCTCAACAAAGATCCGAAAGCATGCGGACCAAAACGTCTTTCTCCCCTACGGAAGCGACTTCCGCAATGCCCTTTCCGCAAATTCCGCCGCGGCGGTCTTTGCATTTGAAGCCTACCGACAGAGGAATCAATGAATAAAAAACGCCCCCGAAGGAATTCCTTCGGGGGTATTCGTCTTAATGAATTCAATCAACCAAGACCGACGGCAACAACGATGTTCAAAGCAAACACAACGACGATGAACAAAAGTCCAAAGATCACAGTCAGCTGCTTCAGCATGGATTCACGCTTCGCGCCCTGACCCTTTCCGCTGTTGTTTCCGTTATTCCCGGTGAGGGCAGACATACCGCCGCCGCGATTGTGCTGGAGAGCCACGACAACAATCAGAGCGACAGAACAAACGACGAGCAGAATCGCACAAAGGATGGTAGCAATGCTCATTCGATAATACCTCCTATTTTTATGATTTCACATACCGATACATTATAGCACATCTTCTTCCGTTTTGCAATACCCGAGGTGCAAAATGTCACAAATCGTTCCCAATTTTGTCCGACTTTAATTGAATAACCATGATTTCGGGAGGAATCAGACGAATCGGAAGGATGGCAAAACCCAATCCTTGCGTTACGGCGAGGGTTTTCTCCCCCTTCCGATATAATCCGCGGGAATATTTCGGGAAGAAATAACGAGGACCGAAGCGCTTATACAGCGGGGCTCCGTTTCCAGGAGCAAAGACAGCACCGATGAAGGGCAGGCGCAGGATACCGCCGTGAACGTGTCCCGAGATCATCAGATCGGGAAGGGAGTCCAGACGGTCAAACTGCAACGGATCGTGGCAGACCAGAATCGACGGGACGGAAGGTGCAAGCTTCGGGACCTCATTCTGCCTCATCCCCCGCCAGGACTGTCCTGCCAACAAAACCGACTGACCGTTCCTTTCCAGAACAACGGAACAATCGTTGAGAGACACCGTT
>JAFPBP010000038.1 GCA_017424085.1 Clostridia bacterium | reverse complement strand
GCTTCGGTCAGTCCGAAAGCACCATGATGATCGGCAATATGGTGGGCGCTCCCCACAAGATCGGCTCCATGGGCCGCAAGGTTCCCGTCTACGACGTGGAGCTTCTGGATCCCGACGGAAACCCCGTTCCTACGGGTGAAAACGGTGAGATCTGCGTGAACCTGAAGAACGGTTCTCCCTGCGGACTTGCGGTGGAATACTACGGTGCCCCCGATAAGACCGCCGAGGTCTGGCACGACGGGTATTACCACACGGGCGATATCGCCTGGAAGGACGAGGACGGCTTCTTCTGGTACGTGGGCAGAGCCGACGACGTGATCAAGTCCTCGGGCTACCGCATCGGACCCTTTGAGATCGAAAGCGTCATCATGGAATTGCCCTACGTTCTGGAATGCGGTGTTTCCGCCGCCCCCGACGAGGTTCGCGGGCAGGTGGTCAAGGCGTCCATCGTTCTGACCAACGGCACCGAGCCCACCGAGGAGCTGAAAAAGGAAATTCAGAACTACGTCAAGCAAAAAACCGCACCTTATAAATACCCCCGCATCGTGGTCTTCCGCGATTCTCTGCCCAAGACGGTCAGCGGAAAGATCCAGCGGAACAAGCTGTGATACCTATGAAAGAATTCAAACGCATTACCCTCCTCTGCGGGCATTACGGAAGCGGAAAAACCAACGTTGCCGTGAATCTGGCGCTGGAGCTTCGGAAAACCTTCGATCGGGTTGCCGTGGCGGATCTGGATATCGTCAATCCTTATTTCCGCACCAAGGACAGCCGCGAGGATTTTGAAGCGGCGGACATCCGTCTGATCTGCTCCGAATACGCCAATACCAACGTGGATATTCCCGCCCTTCCCCCCGATATGTACACCGTCACCGACGATCGGTCGTTGCAGGTGGTCATCGACGTGGGCGGAGACGACCGTGGCGCCTTGGCGCTGGGACGTATTGCTCCCGCGATCTTGGAGGAAGGAAACTACGAAATGCTGGCGGTGATCAATTCCGCCCGTCCCCTTACCCGAACCCCCGCCGATACGGTGGAGGTCTTGCGGGAGATCGAGGGCGCCTGTAAGATCCCCTTCACGGGGCTGGTCAACAACACCAACCTGGGGCGGGAGACCGACGAATCGGTGATTCTGAATTCGGTTCCCTACGCTCAGGCGGTGGCGGAGCTGATGCAGATCCCGCTGGTGATGACCACCGTTCCCCAATGGCTCTACGACGGGCTGAAGGGAAAGATCGATAGGCTATTCCCCCTCACGTTACAGAAAAAATACTGACATCCCTCTCGATATTTTAGGAAAAGGAGAGTGCCGATCATGGCAAAATTGACTTTCAAAACCGACCTGTGCAAGGGGTGCGGGCTCTGCGTTGACGCTTGTCCCAAGCATCTTCTGCGGCTTTCCCCCGACGCCATCAACAAAAAGGGACATCATCCCGCAGAGCTGACCGACGAGGCGGCGTGCGTGGGCTGTGCGTTCTGCGCTACCATGTGCCCCGACTGCGTTATTAAGGTAGAAAGGTGAGTGAATCACGTGTCTGAAAAAGTATTGATGAAAGGGAACGAAGCCATTGCCGAAGCCGCCATCATCGCAGGCTGCCGTCATTACTTCGGTTATCCCATTACCCCCCAGACCGAAATCGCCGCTTATATGGCGAAGCGTATGCCCAAAATCGGCGGTACCTTCCTGCAGGCAGAAAGTGAGATCGCCGCTATCAATATGGTCTACGGCGTGGCGTCCACGGGACTTCGCGTTATGACCTCCTCCTCCAGCCCGGGAATTTCCCTGAAGGGCGAAGGACTGTCCTATCTGGCAGGTGCCGATCTTCCCGCTCTCGTGGTCAACGTTCAGCGCGGCGGCCCCGGCCTCGGCGGCATTCAGCCCAGCCAGTCCGACTATTTCCAAGCCACCCGCAGCGGCGGACACGGGGACTTCCGTATGATCGTCCTCGCTCCCTCCTCGGTGCAGGAAATGGCAGAGCTGACCGTGAAGGGCTTTGAGCTTGCCGATCAGTATCGCATGACCGCCATGATCCTTGCGGACGGCACCATGGGGCAGATGATGGAGCCCGTTGCTCTGGATCTGGACGTGAAGCCCATGCCCGAGAAGCAGTGGGCTACCACGGGCACCAAGATGAACCGTCCCCACAATATCGTAAACTCCCTCTTCCTGGATCCCGCCGCTCTCGAGCAGACCAACTTTGAACGCTTTGAGCGCTATAAGTTCATCGAAGAAAACGAGACCATGTACGAGGAATACTTAACCGACGACGCGGAGATCGTCATCGCCGCCTTCGGCATTGCCGCCCGCGTCTCCAAGAACGCCATTGACGAAGCCCGCAAGCAGGGCATCAAGGTGGGTATGATCCGTCCCATCACCCTGTGGCCCTTCCCCGTTGCCCCCTTCCGCAAGGCGGCAGACAAGGCGAAGGCGTTCATCTCCGTGGAGTTGTCCATGGGTCAGATGATCGAGGACGTCCGTCTTGCCATCGACTGCAAGGCTCCCGTCACCCTCTGCAACCGCGTGGGCGGTATGATCCCGTCCCCCGAGCAGGTTCTTGAATCCATTCGGCAGACTGCCGCATCTTTGGGAGGTGCAAACTAATGGTCGTATTTGACAAACCTCATGCGTTGACCGACGCTCCCCTTCACTATTGCCCCGGTTGCACCCACGGCATCGTCCATCGCCTCGTTGCAGAGGTTATCGACGAGCTGGGCATCGAAGGGCAGACCATCGGGGTCGCTCCCGTCGGTTGCTCGGTTATGGCTTATAACTATTTCAACTGCGATATGATCGAGGCGGCGCACGGCAGAGCTCCCGCCGTTGCCACCGGCGTTAAGCGCGCCAATCCGAAGGAGAACATCGTCTTCACCTATCAGGGGGACGGCGACCTTGCCTCCATCGGTATGGCGGAAACGGTTCACGCCGCCGCCCGTAACGAAAATATCACCATCATCTTCATCAACAACGCCATTTACGGCATGACCGGAGGTCAGATGGCTCCCACCTCCCTGCCCGGTCAGGTGACCCAGACCTCTCCCTACGGAAGAGACGTAAACCATTGCGGATATCCCATCCGTGTGTGCGAGCTTCTTTCCGAGCTTGAAGGGCCCGAATACCTCGCCCGCGTGACCGTGAACAGCGTGAAGAACATCAAGGCTGCCAAGGCTGCCATCAAGAAGGCATTCCAGAATCAGATCGACGGCAAGGGCTTCTCTCTGGTAGAGGTGCTTTCGTCCTGTCCCACCAACTGGGGTATGACTCCTCAGAAGGCGCTGAAATGGATCGATGAAGCCATGATTCCCTACTATCCCTTGGGTGTATACAAGGACAGATCCGCGAAGGAGGAAGCAAAATGACCAGACAATTTCTCTTCTCGGGCTTTGGCGGACAGGGCATTCTGTTTGCAGGTAAATTCGTTGCTTATAAGGGTCTGATGGACGGAAAGAACGTAAGCTGGCTTCCCTCCTACGGTCCCGAAATGCGCGGCGGCACCGCAAGCTGCGGCGTCATCGTGGGGGACGAAACCGTGGGCTCTCCCATCGTTTCCACTCCCGACGTTCTGGTTGCCATGAACCTGCCCTCCCTGGATAAATACGAATCCACCGTGGCTCCCGGCGGTATCATCTTCGTGGATTCCACGCTGGTATCCCGCCCCGTGAACCGCACCGACGTTACGGTCTATGCCATCCCCGCAACGCAGATGGCAAGCGATAACGGCACCCCCACCCTTGCAAACATGATCCTTGTGGGCAAGATCCTCAAGGTTCTCAACGATTTTGAAGACGACAGCGTCCGTGCCGCTCTGGGAAAGGTTGTTTCCGCCAAGCGCGCCGATATGCTGGAGGTCAACCTGAACGCCATGAAGCTTGGCGCCGACTATTGAAAGGAGCATAGGTCATGTTGAATATTTCGGTCACCAAAACCCTTACCCCCAAGGAAAAGCCCGACAGCAGCACCCTCGGCTTCGGTAAGGTCTTCACCGACCATATGTTTATGATGGATTATTCTCGGGAAGCAGGCTGGCATGATGCCCGCATCATCCCCTTCGGCAATCTTTCCCTGCATCCCGCCTCCACCGTTCTGCACTACGGATCGGAAATTTTTGAAGGTTTGAAGGCTTACCGCCGTGCCGACGGTAAGGTTCAGCTGTTCCGCCCCATGGAGAATATCCGCCGAATGAACCGTTCTGCGGAGCGCCTCTGCCTGCCCCAGATTCCCGAAGAAGACGCCTTCCAGGTTCTGAAGGCTTTCGTTGACATGGAGCAGGATTGGACTCCCTCTGCCCCCGGAACCTCTCTCTATCTACGCCCCTACCTATTCGGAAACGACGAAACTCTGGGCGTTCACGCCGTGCATAACGCCACCTTCGTGATCATTGCCTCCCCTGTAGGCAGTTATTATAAGGAAGGCATCAACCCTGTCCGCATCATGATCGAGGACGAAGACGTCCGTGCGGTCCGCGGAGGAACGGGATATGCAAAGTGCGGCGGGAACTACGCCGCCAGCAACCGTGCCGGTGAACGGGCGGAGAAGAAGGGCTATTCTCAGGTTCTCTGGCTGGACGGCGTGGAGCGCAAGTATATCGAAGAGGTCGGCGCCATGAACGTTATGTTCAAGATCAACGGCGAGATCGTCACTCCCATGCTATCGGGCTCCATCCTGCCCGGCATCACCCGCAAGTCCTGCATCGAGGTTCTGAAGAAGGAGGGCTACACCGTCAGCGAGCGTCTGCTCAGCATTGACGAGCTGTCTGCCGCCATGGAAAACGGAACGCTGGAAGAGGCTTGGGGCTGCGGAACCGCCGCCGTGGTTTCTCCCATCGGCGAGCTTTGCTACAAGGATCATAAATATACCGTAAACGACGGCAAGATCGGAGCCGTCACCCAGCATCTGTACGACACTTTGACCGGAATTCAATGGGGTAAGATCGAAGATACCTTCGGTTGGACCTGCCCCATTGACTGATTCCGTGCTTCGTCCCGAAGTCTGCAGACGTTGACTTCGGGACGTTTTACGTCAAAATCGAATTTTTATCAATGAAATCGTCGAAACGACGAACTACGCATAAGGAGAAAACAGTATGAAACAAATCGTTATTGCCGATTCGACCCTCTGCAAAGAAGGCAACGGATTCACGTTCAAGGAAAAAATTGAGATCGCTCGTCAGCTGGAACGCTTGCAGGTTCAGGTGATCGAGCTTCCCGAGGTCCGCAACGGCAAAACCGATATTCTACTGGTCCGTACCATATCGTCGTTCGTGAAAAACAGCGTTCTTTCGGTTGCCGCAGGAATGGATGCGGACAGCCTGAACAACGCCATCGCCGCGCTTTCTGCGGCGGCTCAGCCCCGCATTCGCATTGAACTGCCCGTGTCTCCCGTGGGAATGGAATATTTCTGCCATAAAAAGCCCCCCAAGATGCTGACCTACATTGCCGAATGCGTCGCCGCCGCCAAGGAAAAGGGCATTGAGACCGAATTCTGCGCCGTGGACGCTACCCGCGCCGAGCCCGAATTCCTGCTGCAGGCAATCGCCGCCGCTCAGCAGGCAGGTGCCGACGCCATCGGTCTTTGCGACAGCGCCGCCGAGATGCTCCCCGACGATTTCGCCGCCTTCGTTGCCAATATCGCAAGCAAAACCGATCTGCCCATCAGCGTTCGTTGCGACGATAAGAACGGACTTGCCTGTGCCTGCGCCGTTTTGGCGGTTCGGGCAGGTGCCGCCTGCGTGAAGACCTGCGTGGAGGGAAGCGGGACCGATCTGGAAACCTTCGCCATGATGGTCAAGAACTGCGGGGATAATTACGGCATCGCCTGCGCCATCCGCTCCACCGAGCTGCATCGCATCGTCAAGCAGATCCGCTGGGTCGCGGGCAACTCCAAGAATGAAAAATCCGCCGTCACCGTTTCGTCTGCCGACGCCACCGTT
>JAFPBP010000334.1 GCA_017424085.1 Clostridia bacterium | reverse complement strand
GATCTTTTATTCAAATTGAGAGTGATACAAGCGACTGTAGAAGCCGTCGGTGGCAAGAAGCTGATCGTGGTTTCCCTGCTCGATCACCGTTCCATCCTTCACGACGAGGATGTTGTCTGCGTGCTGAACGGTGGAGAGACGATGGGCAATGACGAAGCTGGTGCGATGCTCCATGAGAGACACCATGGCTTGCTGGATCTTCTGCTCGGTGCGGGAGTCCACGTTGGAGGTGGCTTCGTCCAGAATGAGCATGGGAGAATCGGAAAGCATGGCACGGGCGATGGTGATCATCTGCTTCTGCCCCTTGGAGAGGTTGACCCCATCGTCGGAGAGAACCGTATCGTACCCTGCGGGAAGCCTCTCGATAAAGCCGTGGATGTGAGCAGCCTTGGCGGCGGCGATGACCTGCTCCCGCGTGGCGCCCTCCTTGCCGTAGGCGATGTTATCGTATACCGAGCCGCAGAACAGCCAGGTATCCTGCAAAACCATGGTATACGCCTTTCGCAAGGACGAACGGGTCACCGCAAGGGAATCCTTGCCGTCCACCAGGATCTTCCCCTTTTGAGGATCGTAGAACCGCATGAGAAGGTTGATGACGGTGGTCTTCCCTGCCCCCGTGGGTCCCACGATGGCGGTGACGGTCCCGGGCTTTGCGGAGAGGGAGAACTGCTTCAGGATCTGCTTTTCGGGAACGTAGGAGAAGTCGATCTGCTGCATTTCCACGGCGCCCGACACGTTTTCCAGCGTCTCGGCGTCGGGAGCGTCGGCAGGCTCCGAGGGCTCGTCCAACAGACGGAACACCCGCTCTGCCGCCGCCATGGCGGATTGAAGCTCGTTCATGATGTTGGCAAATTCGTTGATGGGACCTGCGAACTTGCGGGAATACTGCACGAAGGCGGATACGTCACCCAAGCCGATGCGGAACAGGGGCGAAAGATCTCCGCCGCGGGTCAGAGTGAGCATATAGAAGATGCCACCCAAGACGGTTACGAAGGAAATGGAAAGATTGCTGATGAAGCCCACCGAGGGTCCGATGACCATGCCGTGATATTCGGACATGTAATAGGCATCCACGGCGGCAAGGTTCTTCTCGTCGAAGGTTTTGAGGATATCCGCCTCCCGATGATAGGCGCGGATGGTCTTCTGCCCCGAGAGCATTTCCTCCGCATAGCCGTTCAGCTCGCCCAGCTTCTGAGAGCGGGCACGGAACAGGGGCTGGACCTTTTTGGTCTTGCGGCGGGTGAACCAGATGGACATGGGGACGGTGATGAAGAACACGATCAAAAGCGGAGGCGAAATGGAGATCATCATCAAGAGGGATCCCACCACCGTCACCACGCTGGCGCAGACCTGCAGAAGATCGTTGGACAGAGAGGTGTTCAGGGTGTCGATATCGTAGGAAATACAGCTGATGATATCCCCCGTGGCGCGGGTATCGAAGAAGTTGACGGGGAGGGTGGTCAGATGATGGAACACGTCACGGCGCATGGCGGAAATGATCCGCTGGCTGATGACGATCATCAGACTTGCCAAGGCGTAGGACAGACCTGCGGAAAGGGCGTAAAACGCCGCCATAAACAGGCAGTAATAGAAGACCTCCCCAACCATGGGAGACGACGGGAACAGCCCCGTACACCATTGAAACAGGGGCTCGATGATCATTTCACCCGAGGATTTTCCCTCGATGGCGTCGATGGCGTAGCCCGAGATCTTGGGTCCCCACAGCGCCAGCAGGTTGGAGGTGAGCATAATGCAGAAGGCGAGGAGCACCAACCAGCGGTAGCGGAACATATACGAGAGAATGCGACGCAAGACGTTTCGACGGGTGGCTTTATCCATTTTCTTTGCGGGCCCCACCATGCCGCGGGGGCCCTGTGCAGGCATATTACTCAAGGATCGCACCTCCCATCTGAGAATGGCTGATCTCACGATAGATCGAGCAGGTCTCCATCAATTCCGCGTGGGTTCCCGAGGCGATCAGCTCACCCTCGTCCAGAACCAGGATCACGTCGGAATTCATCACCGAGCTGACCCGCTGGGCAACCACGATGCGGGTGGAGGGCAGTTCGGAGACATCCAGAGCGCCGCGAAGAAGAGCGTCGGTCTTATAGTCCAAAGCCGAGGAGGCGTCGTCCAGAATCAGAATGTCGGGGATTCCCGCAAGAGCACGGGCAATGAGCAGGCGCTGCTTTTGTCCGCCGCTGAGGTTCGCCCCCTTAGATGCCAAGGGATACTGCACTCCTCCGTCGAGACGGTCCACGAATTCCGCCGCCTGTGCGGTTTCCAGAGCAGCGCGCATGGCTTGGTCGGTGATCTCCCGACCGAAGCGCAGGTTTTCCTCCACGGTGCCCGCAAAGATGAAATCGTTCTGCAGAGCGGCGCCGAACTTGGTCCGAAGCTCCTTGGTGGGGATGGTACGGACATCCCGTCCGCCGATGCGGACCGAACCTTCGTCCACGTCGTAGAAGCGCATCAACAGGGAAAGAATGGTGGATTTCCCGCTTCCCGTCGCCCCGATAATGCCAAGGCTTCCGCCCTTGGAAACGGTGAAGGAGATATCGGAAAGGTTGTTTTTGGTTTTATTATAAGAGAAGGAAACGTGATCAAAGGAGAGGTACGCATTGTCGTCTGCGGGAAGGGCGGGGAAATCTGCCTCGCTCTGCAGGGTCATATCCTCCTCGCAATCGATAACCTCGGCGACACGGTCGGCAGAAGCCGCCGCCTTGGTATACATGACGAAGATGCGGGTAATGCTCATCAGAGCGTTGGTGAACATAATAAAGTACTGCGTAAAGGCGATGATGACGCCGGGCTTGGTTCCGCTGTCCATGCTGATCAGCAATGCGCCCACGAAGATCACGGCGGTCAATCCCAGATTCAGAAGCAGGTTCATGGTAGGATTGGACGCCGCCATGACGATACCCGCCTTGCGCTCGGTGCGGACCAGCTCCTCGTTGACCCGATCGAAGCGCTCCTTTTCATATTCGGTGCGGGACAACGCTTTGATGACGCGGATACCCTGGGCGTCCTCTCGAACCACGCGGACCATGTCGTCCACGCGGCTCTGCACCTTGGAGTACAAGGGAACGCCGTTGCGGGAGATGAGCCAGACCGAGATAAAAATGAAGGGCAAAACCGCCAAAAGAACCAGGGTCAAATTGGGGTCCAGGGTGACGGTGAGAAGAATGCCGCCGATCAGAAGAATGGGAGCACGCACGCCCATGCGCTGCATGATCCCCACGAAGCGGTGGATGTTATAAGTATCCCCCGTGATGCGGGATTCCAGACTGGGGATGGTGAAGCGGTCGGTCTGCTTGGACGAGAGATACAGAGTCTTGGCAAAAAGATCGTGGCGCATATGCTCGGCGCAATCGCGGGAGACCTTGGATGCCTTGCGGTTTGCAACGATGTTGAACCAGAACGCCGCCAAGGCGCACAGGATCATCAGAAGACCCCACCAAAGGATCTGCCACAGATCCGCCCGAGGAACCACGTTATCGAGAATATGGCTCATGATATAAGGCAAAAACAGCTCAACCAGCGTTGCCAGCAT
>JAFPBP010000333.1 GCA_017424085.1 Clostridia bacterium | reverse complement strand
TCGTGGCAGTTGGGGCAGATATACGCCACGTGCCCGAAATAATACTTGGAGACCCAGATTCCGTAGGGAATGCAAAGGCACGCCCACAGAACGAACAGCCACCAAAGCCCGTAAGTGATCCAAAGAATGATGGCAGTCCATTGCAGAATTCCCAGGGGAAGCCCCGCAAGAAGCATGGTCCAACGCATTTTCGCAAGTTGATTTTTCTGTTTCATCATGTGTGCTATATCTCCGATGGATTCAACGGACGAGATCTCAAGATCCTTCATCTGATGCTTCATACCCTCGATGAGAGCAAGCTTGCCCTGCCGCTCGGAGACCTCCTCCCGCAATGCCTGCTCCTGCTCTTCCAAAAGAACGGTAATGATGCGTTCGGGGTGCTCCTCTGAAAGAAGAGCGGAAATGCTGTTGATGGGCAGCCCCGTCTCCCGCAAAAAGCAGATGATCCGCATACGCTTCAGATCGTCCTCCGAATACAGACGGCGCCCGCCCTCGCTCAACGCGCTGGGGGTCAGAATGCCGCGGGTATCGTAATACTGGACCGTGCGAACCGAAACGTCGCAGAGCTTTGCGATCTCTCCCGTTGTGTATTTTGACATAGCAATCACCTCCTTGCCCCTATCATATCACATTACGCCGCGTCACGAGCAATACCTTACGCAGGGTATGTTTCAAAAAGTTCAAGCTTTTCGGGGCAAATTTCAAAAATAAGGGCAGAAAACCTCTGCCCTTATTCTTACCGATCTCAAAAAAACAATTACACGTCGATACAGACACGCAAAGGAATCACGCCTGTTTCCCGCCCAAGGAAAGGTCTGCAAGCCCGTTCTTGTGCAACAGGACCACGCCCAACAGGAACGTCCCCTGCCCCACAACGTTGACCCCCTCGGCGATCCAATTCATGGAAGCCTCGGCGAAATCTTGGCTGGAGAGATAACCCATGCAAAGCGAGCAAACGAAGGAAAGAACGAACACGGCGATCAACCAAGGCTTTTTCTGCTTCACGGAAAGCACGCAGAGCACCGCATCCAGAATGCCCAGCCCCGCAACCATCAACCCCACGAACACGAAGGTCCCCGAGAAGACGGGCGGAACAATTGAAAGCACGGCAGCCTTGGTCTGTCGATGCAGCAGCATGGCAAGGATCCCTACGCCTGCCAACAGAAAGCCGATGGATTGCACGGGGAAAAACATGGCGTCGAGAGCCTCAAAATTGCAAGTTCCCGCCGCGTACAGCAGTTTCCAGGTCGCCTTCAAAGCCCCTGCCAGCGTCACGTCGATCACCCCTGCCGAGAAAAGCGCAAAGGCACCCTTGTTCATTTTGTTGTAAAGATCCCGCAGAAGGATCACCGAAGCAATCGCAAAGAAGATCACGGGAAGATAATCGACCAACGCCATGGGAACGGAAAATTCGTTCATTGCCCAATCTCCTTATTTCTTCTTATTGAGGTGATAGATGGGAAGCAAGGGAATGATGATGGGGGTCTTGTTTGCGTAGGTATTGTATTCCTCGTTCTCCCCGTAACGCGCCATCTGACGCTTTTCCAGGCGCTGAGCCCCGTTGAACATAATGAAAACGATGCAGATATAGGCAACAACGGCGGTGATCCATTGACCCACGGTGGCGTAAGCGGTAATTCCGCTGATGAACACGCCCGTCCAGAACAGGATCTCGCCCAGATAGTTGGGGCAACGGCACATCTTATAGAGCCCCTGCGTTGCGACCATGTCGGGACGGACCTTCTTCTGCGCAGACTTCTGCTTGTCGGCGATCGATTCCAGAATCAGACCGAACACCGAAACGGCAAAGCCCACCACGGGAACGATCCAGTCGGTGGCGGCGTTATCGTAACGGAAGAGCATGGGGCTGACCTGAGCCACGTAGAGAAGGGAAACGGTGACCCAAATGGTGGCAAGAACGAACACGGGCATTTTCTTTTCCCCGTTTTTCGCCAGAGTGTCCTTGGCAACGTCGGTCTTCTTGAAGGTTACGTTCTTGAATTCACGCACCAGCAAAAAGCCCGAAAGACGAACGCCGTACGCCACGAACAGAGCGGCTTGGATCAGCAGGATCCAAAGGGGCGTTGCGGTGGGGTTGATCAGATACATAATAAAAACGGCGACCCCGCCGAAGGCGACGGCAAAGCCGTAGCCGATGGAGAGAAAATAAACGAATTTATAGAATCCCACGGCGCAGGCAACCGCACAGACCGCAAGCAGGATTCCCAGAAGAGCCCAAGGCATATCAGTTGTTCTCCTTTCCGAAGTAGGACTTGATGTATTCACCAAAGCTCTCCTCACCCGTGATGGTATCGCCTACCAGATCGTGCGACAGCGTCCACTTGGAGAAGAGAATGATGTCGTGCTTGCCTGCCTTCTTGATCTTGGGCAGGTTGGCGAGGATGCCGAACAGCCAGATGGGAGCCCACTTGATCTTCATGGGCTTGCCTGCGGCGGCAAAGCACATGGCGGCTATTTCTTCGTAGGTGT
>JAFPBP010000332.1 GCA_017424085.1 Clostridia bacterium | reverse complement strand
TGATGCGTTTTCGCATTTTGGGGAAGCGCCCTTTACCCTTCCCCCTCGGCGGAAGCATTCCGCCGACCTTGGCTTTTCTTTGGTTCTTTCTTTTCACCCGAAAAGAAAGAACACAACCCTCGTAACCCCCGTAACTCCCGCACCCCCGTTCGTAACATCACGTCTTGAAAGGACTTTAACAGATATGAAACTCGGCATTGTCGGATTGCCCAACGTAGGCAAATCCACCCTCTTCAACGCCATCACCAACACCAAGGCAGAGGCGGCAAACTACCCCTTCTGCACCATTGAGCCCAACGTGGGCATCGTCGCCGTTCCCGACGAGCGGCTGGACGTTTTGGCAAAAATGTACGACCCCGAAAAATACACCCCCGCCGTCATCGAATTCGTAGACATTGCGGGTCTGGTCAAGGGCGCCTCCAAGGGCGAAGGCTTGGGCAATAAATTTTTGGCGCACATCCGCGAGGTGGATGCGGTGCTTCACGTGGTCCGTTGCTTCGAGGATCCCAATATCGTCCACGTGGACGGCTCCGTGGATCCCCTGCGGGACATCGAAACCATCAACATGGAGTTGATCTTCGCCGATATGGATCTGGTGGACAAGCGGATCCTGCGCGCCGAGAAGGAAGCCAAGGGCGATAAGAAAATGCTGGTGGAGGTTGATCTGTTCCGTCGGGTCAAATCGGTTCTTGAGGGCGGCGCCTGCGCCCGCACCATGGACCTTAGCGAGGACGAGGCGGCGCTGGTTGCGTCGGCGGGTCTTCTCACCATCAAGCCCGTCATCTACGTGGCAAATATGGCGGATTCCGCCTTTGACCTCACCTCCCCCCAATACCTCGCCGTAGAGGAATTTGCCAAGAACGAGCATTCCGAGGTTTTGCCCATCTGTGCCCGCATGGAGGAAGAGATCTCCGAGTTGGAGGACGAGGAAAAGGAACTGTTTTTGGCGGATATGGGTCTGACCGAGAGCGGTCTTTCCCGCCTGATCAAGAAGTCTTACGCCCTGCTTGGGCTCATCAGCTACCTCACCGCAGGTCCCACCGAGGTTCGCGCCTGGACCATCCGCCGCGGCACCAAGGCACCCCAGGCGGCAGGTAAGATCCATTCCGATTTCGAGCGCGGCTTCATCCGTGCCGAGGTGGTCGCCTTCCACGATCTGGTCGCCTGCGGCACCTACAACGGCGCCAAGGAAAAGGGTCTGGTCCGCTCCGAGGGGAAGGAATACGTCATGAACGACGGTGACGTGGTCCTCTTCCGCTTCAATGTCTGAGAAACAGCCCAAGGGTGCCGGCAAACCGCCCCAAGGCGCCCCCACCAAGGCGCTCACGGGGAAGAAACGTCAATTCAAGGGCAGCACCCTGTTGTCTCCCGTTCCCGCAGTTTTAGTCACCTGCGCCGACGGGGAAACCAGCGATATCGTTACCGTGGGCTGGACGGGCATCGTCAATACCCATCCTCCCATGACCTATATCTCCCTGCGCCCCGAGCGCTATTCCTATGACATCATCCGCCGTACGGGGGAATTCGTCATCAACCTGCCCCCCTCCACTCTGGTTCGGGAGCTGGATTGGTGCGGCATGAAGTCGGGGCGGGACGTGGATAAAATGGTTGCCTGCAATCTGACCCCCACCCCCGCCAACCTGGTTTCGGCGCCCCTGCTGGCGGAATGCCCCCTGTCGCTGGAATGCAAGGTCAATCGGGAGATCCCCCTCGGGTCTCATACCATGTTTTTGGCGGATATCGTCTCGGTGGACGCCGACGAGGCTCTGATCAACACCGAAGGACGCCTCTGCATGGAAAAGGCAGGGCTTCTGGCATACGCCCACGGCGCCTATTACACCTTGGGAAAAAAGATCGGGCTCTTTGGGTTTTCCACGAAAAAGAAGAAAAAGAACAAATATAACCGTAAGGAAGGTGCGAAAAAATGATTCGTTTTGATCACGTTTCGGTCATGAATCTGGAGAACGCCATTCGCGGCGCTCGGAACCCCTTGGCATCCTGGGAAAAATCCGACAGCTTTTATAATGACGACGGCGAATTCATTCTGGGGGACGCCGATCTGAGCCTTGCCACCCGTTTGGCGAAGGCAGGCAGCGATCATCGGAAATTCATCCGTCAGATCTTCGTGTCGGTGGATATCACCGCTCCCCTCTATTGGTGGAAGGAATTCGATACCTATAAGGTAGGCACCGTGGCAAACTCCACCTCCACCATGCACAAGATCCACGCCAAGCCCATCACCGCCGACGATTTCTCCACCGATCACCTGACCCCCGAATCGGAGCGGTTCTTTAATCTTATGGTGGATTATCTGGAATCGGTGCGGCTGGAATACATGGAGACCAAGGACAAAGCTCTTTGGTACGATCTGATCACCCTTCTGCCCGAATCCTACGAGCAGACCCGCACGGTGACCATGAATTACGAGAATCTGGTGAACATGTACCACGCCCGCAAGAACCATAAGCTGGACGAGTGGCACACCTTCTGCGACGAGTTCGTCCTGACCCTGCCCTACGCCAAGCAGTTGATCGTCATTCACGAGGAAGAAGAGCAATGATCCTCGCCGTTGACATCGGAAACACCAACGTGGTCTTCGGGGGCTTTGAGGGCGACGAGCTGGTCTTTACCGCCCGCGTCTCCACCGACCCCTGCGGAACCGAGGACGAATATGCCGTCAAGCTTCGCTCCGCCCTTGCCATTCATCGGGTGGATCATCTGCCCGTCACGGGCGCCATCGTCTCCTCGGTGGTCCCCACCCTCAATCGGGTCGTCAACGGGGCTTTGAAGATCCTGTTCGACGTGGCTCCCATCACCGTGGGTCCCGGGGTGAAAACGGGGATCAACATCCGTTGCGATACCCCCTCCTCCGTGGGCTCCGACATCATCTGTGCCTGCGTTGCGGCGCAACAGATCTACGGTGCGCCCGCCCTGGTGGTGGATTTCGGAACCGCCACCAAGCTGATGGTGGTAAACGAAAGCGGCTCGTTCATCGGCGTTTCCATCTGCCCCGGTGTGATGATGGGGCTGAACGCCTTAGCCGAGCAGACCGCCCAGCTTCCCAAGGTGAGCCCCGAGGCTCCTCTGCTGACCGTGGCGAAAAACACCGCAGACAGCGTGAAATCGGGGGTGATCTTCGGGCACGCCGCCATGATCGACGGCATGATCGACCGCATCTGTGCGGAGGCGGGACCCCTTCCCGTCTACGCCACGGGCGGCATGGCGTCTCTGATCCTGCCCCATTGCGCGCATCCCATCACGCAAGACGAGCATCTGGTGCTGAAGGGCTTGAACCTTCTGTACCGCAAAAATTCATAAGGTATCTCTCTCCCTCGGGAGCGGATATAAATTGTTTTTAACTGCGTTGTACCGCCTCGCGCGGACGACAGCAAGGAGGAAATTATGCAAAAGGTAAAACAAACGTCGGTCCAAACCATGGTTATGGGTGCGATCTTGACGGCGCTGGTCATCCTGCTCCAATGTCTCGCCACCTATACCACCTTCTTCGGCCCCTTCTCCACCGCCATCGGGCTGATCCCCATCGTCATCGGCGCCGCAAAGTGCGGTCCCAAGGTCAGCGCATGGCTGGGCTTGGTCTTCGGTGCCGTGGTTCTTCTGACGGGAGGCGGGGCTCTCTTCTTCGCCTTCAATATCCCCGGAACCATCATCACCGTGCTTGCCAAGGGCATTGCCTGCGGTCTTGCGGCGGGTTTGGTTTATAAATTATTGGAAAAGGTAAACTTCTACCTGGCAGTGGTCGCCGCCGCCGTGGTCTGCCCCGTGGTCAACACGGGGGTGTTCCTGCTGGGCTGCGCCGTCTTCTTCCTGCCTCACGCCGAGGGCATCGCCTCTGCGGTGGGGCTTACGGTTTCGGGCATGGAGGTCTTCTTCGCTCTGGCAATGGCAAACTTCCTGTTCGAGGTGGGCATGAATCTGGTTCTCAGCCCCATCATCGTCCGCGTTCTGAACATTGCGAAAAAGAAATAAACCCAAGATTCATAACGAGGGGAGCGCCTGCATCGCAGGTGCTCCTTTTTTGTTGAAGTGCGATGCGCGACGGGGCAGGGGGTACGGGGGGGACGAGGGTTTATGTTCTTTCTTTTCAGAAGAAAAGAAAGAACCAAAGAAAAGTCGAGGTCGGCGGAATCCTTCCGCCGAGGGGGTAGATATTTTCTCTTTGTGCACGAACTTTCTATTTTGCATCGTTCAAGAAAACCTTGATTTTATTTAGCGCAAGAGAAGCGGACACGCACCATGCCTCCCTTGTGTAAAGGGAGGGGGACCACGAAGTGGTGGAAGGATTGTTATTGAGCATAAACTAACTTTTAC
>JAFPBP010000331.1 GCA_017424085.1 Clostridia bacterium | reverse complement strand
CTCGGGCTTCCATTATCCCCAACCCAGCATTTTCACCGCCCCCGTATCTCCCATGCAGATCAAGGAGCACGAAGGGGTTCTTTATAACGTCTACAACCCCAAGCCCCGCTGGAACGGCTACGAGGAATACGAAAAGGAGCACCCCGGTGTGTGGAGCCGCTCTCCCATGGTCCTTCGTATCTCCAAGGATGAAGGGAAGACCTGGGGACCCATGAACATCGTGGGGGACGATCCCGATCGCGGATATTCCTATCCCGCCATGTTCTTCACCAACGACGGGCACATGCTTTTGGGCATCTGTCGCGGAAGCGGCGCCGAGGGCAACAACCTCTGCACGCTCGGCATCGTGAAGATCGATCTTTCCACGGTGGAATAATTTACTTCGCAAAAAAGGGACAGAGAATCGTTGTGTTCTCTGTCCCTGCTTTTAATTGTAAAGCCCCCGTGCCTTCAGCCATTCCACCGATTGCTCCAGCCCCTCGATGGTCTTGACCTCAATCACGCAGTCGCTCCCCGTTTCTTCGGTCAGCTTCAGCATGCCGAGAATATCCACGTCTCCCTCTCCCAGGGGAAGATGGGGGGATTTTCCCTTGCAGTTGTGAAGATGCACGTGGGAAAGGCGGTTCTTATTCTTCTTGAAGAAGTCCAGATCCACGTGCTCGGACGCCTGATCGTGCCCCGTGTCCAGAGTGAGGGCGAAGTTCTTCGATTGTAACAAAACCTCCAAGGCTCTGAAATGACAGGGCAGGAAGGGATCGTCGGTGTTTTCAATGCAGATGAGAACTCCGCTGTCTCCGATGGCTTGGTCGCAGACATCGCGGAATTTGGCAACGCTTGCCAGATAATCCTCTCCGTAAACGTCGTTGAGGAAGATCCGCTTCCCCGGCAGGGTCACGTAGACCCCC
Source organism: Clostridia bacterium (assembly GCA_017424085.1). Classification (GTDB taxonomy): domain Bacteria; phylum Bacillota; class Clostridia; order Oscillospirales; family UBA644; genus RGIG995. Next base: position 3,163 of record JAFPBP010000331.1, on the reverse strand, counting down.
CGCAGCAGGTGCAGGTTCAGCTTTTTGATTCCCAGCGCCTTTGCAAATTCGATGGACTCTACCGCATTCTTGCGATAGACCTCCGCCACGGCGGCGTTGAAGTCGAAGGGATTCATGGATTCGTCCATATGGATGGAATATCCGATGCCGTAGCGCTCCTTCAGCTCCTTCAGATGGTTCAGATCCATGCTTGCGGGCTGATATTGAGGAAAGCTCTGATTGATTTCAATAAAATTCAAGCCCAACCGATGGCACAGCGCGGCGCAATCGTCAATGTCCTTGCATTCCACCAGCGTGGGCATTCCGTATTCAATCATGGTGTCGCTCCTTTGTAAGCGGAATTTTCTACAGTATACCATATTCTCCCTCGGTTTGTCAAGGGATTTTTCTCCGAAAGAAAAATTCAAATATGGGTTTTTCACGAAATATCGCAGATGCCCTCTTGTATTTCCCGACGGGATGTGTTATAATATACCTATCATAATTAAAGGTAGGTGCTTCGGATGCGCTTTTGCGTTCCCATTCCTTGCTTTTTCTCCAAGATCCCCTTCCGTGACGCCGTTGCCCGCATTTCTGCGTTGGGCTTTGATGCGGCGGAAATCTATCAATGGAAAAATCTGAATCCCGACGAGGTCCGCGCCGCCTGCGCCGAATACGGTGTGGAGCTGTTGAGCATGTGTACCTCCGAATTCCGCATGACCGATCCTCAGTACAGAGCCCTCTGGCTGGACGGTCTGAAGGAATCCTGCATCGCCGCTAACGCCATGGGCGTAGGAAGACTGATCACGCAGGTGGGAAAGGACACTGGTGCCGAGCGTGCGGTCCAGCACGAAGCCATCGTGGAGACCCTGCGCGCCGCCAAGCCCATTCTGGACGAGTACGGCGTTACGGTCATGATCGAGCCTCTGAATGTTCTGGTGAACCATCCGGGGTATTATCTGGTCAACTCTCCCGAAGCCTTTGATATCGTTTGCGAGGTGGATCATCCCTTGGTGAAGGTGGTATACGACATCTATCATCAGCAGGTCTCCGAGGGGAACATTATCCCCAATCTGACCAAAAACGTGGATCTGATCGCCCATCTTCATGCGGCGGGGCATCCGGGGCGGCACGAGCTGCAGTTTGGGGAAAGTGATTACCGCGTGATTCTCAAGGCTGCCGAAGCGGCGGGCTATCAAGGAGCCTGCGGCTTGGAATACGGTCCTACCATGCCTGCCGAGGAAAGCCTGACCGAGTTCCGCAGGATCTACGCGGATCTTCTGTGATTTTTTTCTTATCAATAAAAAGAGCCGATACGGAAATCGATCCGTATCGGCTTTTGTCTTACAGGTTTTGGATCAGTCCGGGCAGCGCCGCTTCAAAACGTACGCCGTAACGGGGATTCTCGGGGTCTGCCGCAGAGATGCGAATGGCGTCTACGGTGAAATCCACGGCGGTCTTCAGTGCCCGCTCCATGGATTGCCCCCGCACCAGGGCTCCGCACAGGGCAGAGGAGAAGACGTCTCCCGTGCCGTGGAAGGAGGTGGGAAGATTGTCGGAGAAATATTCCGAGAAGGTGTCGGTTTCGGAGTTATATGCCATGGCGCCCTGCTTGTCTTCGGTCAGGATCACGCCGGTCAGAACCGAGATCTTGCATCCGAGTCCGCACAGGCGCTTGAGCATGTCGCAGATCCATTCGCGGGTGTAGCCCGTTTTTCCGGGGAATTCCTCGCCCAGCATCAGACAAGCCTCGGTCAGGTTCGGGTCGATCACGTCTGCCTTGGCGCAGACCCGCTTCATCTGCTGGGGAAAGTCGGGAGCAAAGCCCGCGTAGAGCTTTCCGTTGTCTGCCATGGCGGGATCCACGAAGATCAGATTGTCCTCGGTTCTGAAGCGCTCGAACAGATCGATCATCAGATCGCATTGCTCGGCAGAGCCCAGGTAGCCTGTGTAGATGGCGTCAAAGGTAATGTTTTCTTTTTTCCAATGGTCGGCAATGGGGGAAATATCCTCGGTCAGATCCCGAAAGGTGTAGCCCGAAAAGCCGCCCGTGTGGGTGGATAGCACCGCCGTGGGGATGACGCAAGCCTCCGTATCCATTGCGGAAAGGATGGGGAGCGCCACGGTAAGGGAGCATTTGCCCAGGCAGGAGATGTCTTGTACTGTAACAACCCGTTTTTGTCTCATGTAGATTCCTTCTTCTGTTATAACGAATAAAAGCTGTTCCGATACCCTTTGCATCGGATTGTCTTTTACTATAGCACATTTTTCTCAATTTGTCAAGGTTTTGCGAAAAATTCCCTTGACAAAGACCGAAAAATCTGTTATAATCAGTTGAATTGAGGAAGGAGAGTGGCGAGATGGATCAGAAAAAGCTGGATCGCATCAGCGAATTGACCCGAATTTCCCGCGTGCGGGATCTGACGGCAGAGGAGCAGGCGGAGCGGGAATCCCTTCGTAACGAGTATCGTGCCGCCATGCGCGCAAGCCTGGAGGGGAATCTGAGCAATACCTATATCCAATATCCCGACGGAACGAAAAAGAAAGTGGAGCGAAAAGACTGATGGCTTATTTGTACGAGACGCATCTGCATACCTCCGTGGGAAGCAAATGCTCCTCTCAGACTCCCGAGGAGCAGCTGCGGCGCTTTCAGTATTACGGATACACGGGAGTTTTTATTACCGATCATTTCCTCAACGGGAATACTACCGTGGACCGTTCTCTTCCCTGGGAAGACGCCATCCATGCCTATTGCAGAGCCTACGAGGAAGCCCGTGAGGTGGGCGCACGCATTGGAATCGACGTGTTCTTCGGCTTCGAAAGCTCCTATGCGGGCAACGACGTTCTGACCTACGGCTTGGGGAAGGATTGGCTTCTGGCGCATCCCGAGATTATGGAAATGTCTATGCGCGCCTATTGTGAATTCGCCCGCTCCGAGGGTGGGCTCGTGGTTCACGCACATCCCTTCCGTGAAGCGGATTATATTGACCTGATCCGCCTTATGCCCCGAAGCGTGGATGCGGTGGAGGTTCTGAACGCCTGCCGTACGGATTTTGAAAACGACCGCGCTGCCGAGTATGCCCGAAACTACGGCCTTGCCGTCACCGCAGGCTCCGATATCCACAGGGCACAGAAGAGGCTTTGCGCCGTTTCCTCCCCCGTTCGCTTTACCTGTGAGGCAGAT
>JAFPBP010000330.1 GCA_017424085.1 Clostridia bacterium | reverse complement strand
GTGAGCCGCATGAACTTAGAAAAGCAATAAAGGAGCAGTCATGGGATTTTTTGAAAAGATCAAGCAGGGTCTGAAACGGACCCGAGATTCCATCGGAGACGGATTGAACGGCATTTTTGCCACCTTCCGCAAGGTGGACGAGGATCTGCTGGAGGAATTGGAGGAGCTTCTGATCCTGGCAGACGTGGGCTTTGAGACCACGGAGAAGATCATCGACGCCCTGCGCGACCACGCCAAAAAGGAAAATATCGACTCGGCAGACCGTCTGAAGGAGACTCTGGAGGAAATTCTGACCGAGTTTATGGAGGGGGATCACTCCTTCCATCTGAGCTCCACCCCCTCGGTGATCCTCGTTGTCGGGGTCAACGGCGTGGGAAAGACCACCACCATCGGCAAATTCGCCAACCGTCTGAAGGGCGAGGGCAAATCGGTGCTCATCGCCGCCGCAGACACCTTCCGTGCCGCCGCCATCGAGCAGCTGGAGGTCTGGGCGGAGCGGGCGGACGTGCCCGTGGTGCGCCACGCAGAGGGATCCGACCCCGCCGCCGTGGTCTACGACGGAATTCAGGCGGCAAAGAGCCGCGGCATGGACGTTCTGATCTGCGATACGGCGGGACGTCTTCATAACAAAAAGAATCTGATGGAGGAGCTGAGCAAGATCATGCGTATCATCCGTCGGGAGCTGCCCGATGCGGATACGGAGGTTTTGCTGGTCCTTGACGCCACCACGGGCTCCAATGCCGTGGAGCAGGCGAAATACTTCAATGAGGTCGTCCCCCTCACCGGCATCGTTCTGACAAAATTGGACGGCACGGCAAAGGGCGGCGTGACCCTGGCGGTCAAGGACGTGACGGGGGTTCCCATCAAGCTGGTCTGCGTGGGCGAGCAGATCGACGATCTGCAGTACTTCTCCCCCGCCGAATTCGCCAAAGCCCTCACCGAAAATAAAAACGATTGAACGGAGACACCTTCCCTATGCTTACAAGCAAACAACGCGCCTATCTGAGAGGCATTGCCAACAATTACGAAACCCTGTATCAGGTGGGAAAAAACGGGATCACCGAAAACCTCATCACCCAGACCGACGAGACCCTGGAGGCACGGGAGCTGATCAAGCTTCGCTGTCTGGAAACGGCGGGCATCACCGCACGGGAGGCGGCGGATGCGCTGGCAGAGGCATGCCGCGCCAACGTGGTGCAGGTCATCGGGAGCAAATTCGTCCTGTACCGTCCCGCATCCGATCCCAAGGACCGCAAGATCACTCTGCCTTCGGAGAAAAAGAAGAAATGACCGTAGGATTGTTCGGGGGTACCTTTGCCCCCTTCCATCGGGGGCATCGCGCCGCGCTGGAATCCTTTTTACGGGAGGTCAAGCCCGACCGTTGCATCGTTATGCCCTCGGGTGTCCCTCCCCATAAGATCAAGACCGCCCTGTTCACCGACCGACAGCGCCTTGAGACCGCCCGTCTCGGGTGCGAGGGGCTGGAGGGAGTAACGGTCTGCGATTGGGAGATCAAAAAGGAAGGGCGAAGCTATACGGCGGAGACCCTGCGCTGGCTCAACGAGACCTACCCCGACCATCGGGCGGTGCTTTACGTGGGCTCGGATATGCTTCTGACCCTTCATCAATGGTACTGTCCCGAGGAGATCTTCCGTCGGGCGAAGATCGCCGCATTTTCCCGCACGGGGACCGATCTGGAGCAGCTGAACGCCCACGCGGCGTGGCTCGCGACCCAATATCCGAGCGTGGATTGCACCGTCTACACGGCGCCCCCCTTTCCCGTATCCTCCACCGAGATCCGCGAGATCTGGTGCGCGGGCGGGGACGTGTCCCATCTGGTTTCCCCCAAGGTCGCGGAATACCTGACCAAGCTGAGGGAAGGAGGGGCGGAATGACACCGAAGGACCAAGAACGGTACGAGGCTCTGCTGCGGCAACGGCTGTCCGACCATCGCATGAAGCACTCTTTGGGGGTCATGCGGGAGGCGGAGATCCTCGCCCGCATCCACGGAGCCGACGCCGAAAAAGCGCAGATCGCAGGGCTTTTACACGATATGACCAAGGAATTTTCCCGCGAGGAGCATTTCCGACTATTTGATCAATACGGGCACCCCGACCCGCAGATCTCGGAGTCCAAGAATCTGTGGCACGCAGAGAGCGCCTATTACGACGTGACCCATACTTTGGGGATCACCGACGACGAGATCCGCTCCGCCGTCCGATACCACACCACGGGAAACGAGAATATGACCCTGCTTCAGACCATTCTCTTCGTGGCGGATCTGACCGACGAGACGAGGACCTACGACGACGTGGACTTTTACCGCGCCGTGGCACGGGAGGACGTGACCAAAGCCGCCTATCTGGCAATGGGCTGGTGCATTGAGGATCTGAAGAATCGGGGATTGACGCCCCATCCGAGGATGCTTCGGGAGCACGCCCGCCTTCAGACGGTTTTCCCAAGCGTGACCGTAGAAAACGAAAAACAACGACGCAACCTATGAAAGGACGCACATTATGAATACACCCTTAAAAACCATCGTCAAAGCGCTGGACGATAAAAAAGCCGTGGACATCACCGTTCTGAAGATCGACGACATCACCTCGCTGACCGATTATTTCGTCATCTGCAACGGTACCTCCTCCACGCAGGTCAAAGCCATTGCGGACGAATGCGAATACGCCGCGTCACAGATCGGGCTGAACGTACGGAATCGGGAGGGGCTGGACGCAGGCAACTGGATCCTTCTGGACTACGGCGACATCATCGTTCACATCTATAACAAAGACACCCGTGCCTTCTACAATCTGGAAAAGCTGTGGAAGGACGGCACTCAAATTGATATCAACACCCTTTTGGAGGATTAAGCTATGGAATATAATTTTTCCGAAATCGAAGCCAAATGGCAAAAGAAATGGGAAGAGGACGGCGCCTTCCGTGCCGAGGACTCTTCCGACAAGAAGAAATTCTACGCGCTGGTAGAATTCCCCTATCCCAGCGGCGCGGGCATGCACGTGGGTCACATCAAGGCATACTCGGGCCTTGAGGTCATCTCCCGCAAGCGGAGAATGGACGGATACAACGTGCTGTTCCCCATCGGGTTCGACGCCTTCGGTCTTCCCACCGAAAACTACGCCATCAAGACCGGCACCCATCCCCGCACCGTCACCGACACCAACATCAAGAACTTCACCTCTCAGCTGAAGCGGGTGGGCTTCTCCTTCGACTGGTCGAGAGTCATCGACACCACCGAGGAGGACTACTACAAGTGGACCCAATGGATCTTTTTGAAGATGTTCGAAAAGGGTCTGGCGTTCCGCGACAAGACTCTGGTCAACTACTGCCCCTCCTGTAAGGTGGTTCTCTCCAACGAGGACTCTCAGGGCGGCAAGTGCGATATCTGCCACAGCGACGTGATCCAGAAGTCCAAGGACGTTTGGTATCTGCGGATCACCGAATATGCCGACAAGCTGCTGGAGGGTCTGGAGAAGGTGGATTACCTTCCCAACGTGAAGATGCAGCAGGTCAACTGGATCGGCAAGTCCACGGGTGCCTTCGTCAACTTCTCTCTGAAGGGCACCGACGAGACCCTGCGCATCTACACCACCCGTCCCGACACCCTCTTCGGCGTCACCTTCATGGTCATGGCTCCCGAGCATCCCCTGCTGGACAAGTACCGTGACCGCATTGCCAACGCAGACGCCCTGGACGCTTACCGCACCGAATGCGCCAAGAAGACCGAATTCGAGCGCACCCAGCTGGTGAAGGATAAGACCGGCGTTCGCATTGAGGAGCTTTCCGCCATCAATCCCGTCAACGGCAAGGAAATTCCCATTTACAT
>JAFPBP010000329.1 GCA_017424085.1 Clostridia bacterium | reverse complement strand
GCGCCGCCGAGATGCTCCCCGACGATTTCGCCGCCTTCGTTGCCAATATCGCAAGCAAAACCGATCTGCCCATCAGCGTCCGTTGCGACGATAAGAACGGTCTTGCCTGCGCTTGCGCCGTTTTGGCGGTTCGGGCAGGTGCCGCCTGCGTGAAGACCTGCGTGGAGGGAAGCGGGACCGATCTGGAAACTTTCGCCATGCTGGTCAAGAACTGCGGGGATAACTACGGCATCGCCTGCGCCATCCGCTCCACCGAGCTGCATCGCATCGTCAAGCAGATCCGCTGGATCGCGGGCAACTCCAAGAATGAAAAATCCGCCGTCACCGTTTCGTCTGCCGACGCCACCGTTCATCTGGACGGGGGAGACGATCAAGCCGCCGTCGCCGTTGCCGTGGCGAAGCTGGGCTACGATCTGTCGGAGGAGGATAACGGTCGGGTCTACGAGGAATTTTTGCGGGTTGCCGCCCGTAAGACTGTGGGCGCCAAGGAGCTGGAAGCCATCGTTGCCTCCGTGGCGCTGCAGGTTCCCGCAACCTATACCCTGAAAAGCTACGTGATCAACAACGGCAACATCATTTCCTCCAGCGCTCAGATCACCCTCACCCGCGACGGGAACGACATGCAGGGCATCTGCATCGGAGACGGTCCCATTGACGCGGCGTTTCTTGCCATTGAGCAGATCATCGGATACCGCTACGAGCTGGACGATTTCCAGATCCAGTCTGTGACCGAGGGCAAGGAAGCCATGGGCTCGGCTCTGGTCAAGCTCCGTTCCAACGGCAAGCTGTATTCGGGCAACGGCATTTCCACCGATATCATCGGTGCCGCCATCCGCGCCTACATCAACGCCGTGAACAAGATCGTATACGAGGAGGCGTGATTTTATGAAATTATCCTTTTCCACCCGAGGGTGGCACAACAACACCTTTGAAGAATTCTGCGATATTGCCTCGGATCTGAAATTCGAGGGCGTGGAGCTTCACAACATCAACAATCGCATGTTCACCGACCGTGACGGCGCCTTCCACGATTACGCATCCGCCGCGACCCTGCGCCGCTTGTATGAGAAAAAACTGCAGATCCCCTGCATTGACGCTCTGTGCGATCTGTCCGACGATTCCTGCGAGGCGCAGACTTTGGACGAGATCCGCCGTTGTATGGTCATTGCCTCCAATCTGCATATCCCCTTCATCCGTCTGAAGGCGTTTGCCTCCGAGACCGACGTGTCCGAGCGCATCGCCGCCCGTATCGCCGCCGTTCTCCCCGAGGCGGAGACCCGCAAGGTCACCCTGCTTCTGGAGACCTCCGGCTTCTTCTGTAACACTTCTGTTCTGCGGGAAATGCTCAACCGCTTTGCCTGCGACAATCTGGCGGCGTTGTGGAATATGTCCGCCTCCTATTTCGACGGGGGCGAATCTGCCGAGCAGATCATTCAGAATCTGGGCGCCTATCTGCGCCACGTGCATTTCTGCGACGGCGTTCGCACCGAAAACGGTGTGGAATTCTGTCTGGCAGGGGAGGGCGAGCTGCCCGTCTCCGAGATGATGCTGGCGCTCCGCTCGGTCAACTACGACGGATTCGTTTCTCTGGTCTGGGATCCCACCTGGTGCGAGGAGCTGGACGATATGGAGATCATTTTCTCCCAGTTCGTCAACTACATGAAGCAGTTCGGCGATCCCTCCCGCAACGAAACCACGTTATACTACAACCGCGCTCACACGGGAAAATTTGTCTGGAAGAAGGATCTTCTGATCGATTGTACCTTCTCTCAGGTTCTCGACCGCATGGTGGAGGAATTCCCCGATCAATACGCCTTTAAGTATACGACTCTGGATTATACCCGTACCTACAGCGAATTTCGCGACGACGTGGATACCTTCGCCCGCGCTCTGATCGCCTTGGGCGTGCGCGCAGGGCACCATGTGGCGGTCTGGGCGTCCAACGTGCCCCAATGGTACATCGCGTTCTGGGCAACG
>JAFPBP010000328.1 GCA_017424085.1 Clostridia bacterium | reverse complement strand
CCGCCGTTGCCAGATATTCGGAGTTGGTGCGGGGGTAGGTCAGATATCCTGCCTCGTACAGCTTCTGAACGATGGCAAGGGACTCCTCCATGGGCATTTTATGCTTTTTCCCCAAGGTGTTCTGCAGGGTGGACAGGGAATACAGCTTCCCCGGATTTAAGGTGGTTTTGCGCTTCTTAACCGCCGTCACGGTGGCGGGCGCCTCGTTGTATTTTTGGCAGAACGCCTCTGCCTTCGCCTTTTCTTCCTTGGTGAATTTGGTCTTGGAGACCAGCTCCACCACCTCTCCGTTGGTCTCGGCGCGGCTGATGATGGCGTAATAAATATCGGGCACGAAATTCTTGATCGCCATATCCCGATCGTAGATCGCCTTCACGATGGGAATGATCACCCGTCCCACCCGCAGAAGGGTCCCCGTTTTCAGGGTGGCGTAGCGGGTGAGATTGACTCCGTAGAGCCAGTCGATGTAGGTGCGGGCGTAGCCCTCCCGTGCCAGATTGTCGTAATTGCTTTCGTCGGGCAGCTGCTCCAACGCCGCAAGAATGGTCTGCGCCGTCTGGTCGGGAAGCCAGAGCCGCTTGAAGGGCTTGGTGATCTTCCCCTCAAACGCCTTGTCCACGCAGGTGCGGACGATGATCTCTCCCTCCCGATCCGAGTCCCCCGCGTTGATGATGGTGTCGGTGGTGTCCCGCAGGCAGAGCATTCGGATGGTGTTGAATTGCCGCACCACCCCCTCGTCGTCGGTTTTGTCGGGGTTGGTTTTCAGATGATAACGGAACTGTTGGGGAAAGCAGGGGAGATTCTCCATGCTCCAGCGGGTCTTGCCCTGCGGCAGAGGAGAATAGTCCTCAATATCCGCCAGCGAAAAAAGGTGCCCGAACGCCCAGGTCACGATATAGTGCTCGCCCTCGTAATATCCGTTTTTCTTGTTGAGCTTATCCTTGTTGCCTTCCTCAATGCTCGCAACGATATTTCGCCCGAGGCTGGGTTTTTCGGCAATGATCAGTTGCATGGTGCTCCCTTTCAGCGGTATTTTTTGCGGGCGGCTTTTACCTTGCCGTCAAATTTCGCCTTCTCCAGAGAGAATCCGTCGTATTTCTCCCAAGGGGCAAAGGTCGATCCGAAGAGATCCTTGAAGACGGCGGCGCAGGCGTCAAAGCCTCTCTCGTCGTTGACGCAGATGCAGACCGCCAGATCGGCGGCTTTGTCAATGAAGGCGAGGGACTTGCTTCCCTCGTTGCTTCCGAATTGCCACAGGAAGGTCCCCTCCTTGCCCTCGTAAAGCCCCATGCCGGGGGTCCACTTCAGCCCGCTGTGCAGCTCAACCTGAGGCTGAAGCATCTTCTCCAGCGTCAGAGGCGCCAGACATTTGCGGGAGGTCTGAGGCACGAAGATCTTATTCAAAAACAGACAGTAATCGGTGGGGGTGGTGTAAAAATAGCGGGAGGCGTTGGGCTTTTCCGCGCGAACCTTCAGATTGGGCGCTCCCTTCACGTGAGGATGGGCGAACCGATCGGCAAACTCGTCCTTCCAGACGAAGGAGGAGGAGTGCATGCGGAAGGGCTGGAAGACCAGATCGTTGACCAGCGTCTGCAGGTCTGCGCGCGCCGCCTGCTCCATGGCGCGTTGCAGATACAGCAGGGCGTAGTTGGAATAGGAAAAGACGGTGGTGGGCATGAATTCGATGTGGGTGGGCATGGTCTCGTTTTTCTTCAAGGGCAATCCCGAGGATTGAGAAAGCACCGCCCGTCCCGTAATGTACTGCAGGTTGGGCTCACCGGGCAGGAAGGGCTCCGCCGTATATTCGGTCAGCGGACGGTTCAGGTCCAGAATCCCCTCCTCGTGAAGCTTCCACGCCGCGTACGCCACCACGGGCGCCGCCAGCTGGTCTGCCCAGAATACGCTCTCGGTGGTAAGAGGGGAGGAGTCGGCTCCGCTCTGCACCCCCGCGGCGGATTTCAGCAGCACCGATGCTTCTCCGCAGACGGTGACCGAGATCCCCTTGCAGACCGAGCGGGTCAGGATCCCCGTGAGACGGTCGGTGAGGGAGGCGAGATATTTTTCATCCTGCAATTTTGCGTAATTCATGGCAGACGCACCTTTCGCATGGTTTTCTACCGTTCATTATATCACATTTCCCCGCGAAATGCAAGCGAATGAGAAAAATGCCTTAAAAAGTTCTGCGGCAGTTCGGGAATGTACCCCGAAAATCCCGCTTGCCCCTTGACTTTCCGCCGAAAATGCGGTATAATAAAGACAATCGAATTCGTATCCGACCGAACGGAGGAATCTGCCTTGAAAAACAAACAAAATCCCCTGATCGTGACCCTGTGCGCTCTTGTGATGGTAGCCGTGGTGGTTGCCGTTCTGGGTGCCCTGCCCTGTTGGCCCACCTACAGCACCAACGCCTCCGCGCTGGAGGCTCTCATCGCGCTGATCAAGACGTGGCTCGCATGACTCTTCGGCGGGGACTTGTCCTGCTGCTCTGTGCGGCTTTGGTGGTGGCGAGCCTGTGTGCCTGCGCCTCGGGACCCCGACAGATGCAGGTCTGGGCGTACGATACCCTCTGCACCGCCACGGTGTGGGGCGGGGGCGACGTAGAATCGGTCTTCGTTGCCGCCGCCAAGGAGGGGGAGACCCTTCTGAACGAGACGGGGGGAAAATCCTATACCGCTTCTGCCGACGGAGAATCGATCTCCGTGGGCGACGAAATGGCGCGCATTTTGCGCATGGCGGAGTTTTTGCACCTTGCCACCGACGGAGTCTTTGATCTTTCCGTGGCGCCCCTGAGCGCTTTGTGGGACGTGGGGCACGCAACGACGCCTCCCTCCGAGGATGCGATCCGCCAAGCCCTTTCGCTGGTGGATGCAAGCGGGCTTTCTCTGAAGGAAAATACCCTCACCTTCCGCTCTGCGGGCATGGGAATTGACGTGGGAAGTGTGGGTAAGGGATACGGTGCACAGCTGACCGCCGAGGCGTTAGCCCGTGCGGGCGCCGAGGGGGGCGTTGTCTCCTTTGGGGGGAACGTGGCTTTGTTCGGCACCAAGAACGGAGAGCCCTTCCGTATCGGGATCCGCGATCCCAAGGGCACGTCCGCGGATTATTTCGGCATCCTTACCGCCACCGACGTTTCGGTGGTCACGTCGGGTGCCTACGAGCGATATTTTGAAGCCGACGGCGTTCGGTACCATCATCTTCTGGATGCCAATACGGGCTACCCTCGGGTCAGCGATCTGCTGTCCGTGACGGTGGTCTGTGCCGACGGGGCGCAGGCGGATCTTACCGCCACGGCGCTTTGGCTTTTGGGGGGCGAGCGGGGCGAGGCTCTGTTCCGCACCCTGTCCGATCATCCGTTGTTTGAATCCTTTGAGGTTGTTTTCGTCTACAACGACGGCACGGTCTTCGTCAGCGACGGTCTTCTGGATCGGTTTCAGCTGACGGGCGAGGGATATACCCTGCGGGAGGCGCCATGAGGGAAGCTGTTCGCGTATGGGATCTCGTGCTGATCGCCCTGCTTCTGGCGGCGTGCTGCTCGGTGTTGCTTCTCCCCAAGGAGGAGGGGACACTTGCGCAGGTCAGCGTGGACGGCGTCTTGGTTGCGTCCCTTGCATTGGATACGGACGGGGAATTGCCCCTGTCCGACAGCTCGGTGGTTGTGATTCGGGACGGCGCCGTGTCTCTTCGAAACGCCACCTGCCCCGACCGACTCTGTCAGGGGATGGGGCCCAT
>JAFPBP010000327.1 GCA_017424085.1 Clostridia bacterium | reverse complement strand
AGCTGCATAAAGTTGGTCCAGTTCCATGCCTTTGCCTCATACCATCCCAAGGGGGATTCCAGCGCCACGTCGCGGAACATTTTATCGTTGTAGTAAAGCACGTAGGAAACCGAGGGGACAGGGTTCATCCATGCGTCGGAGCGCAGGGCGTACGCCTTGTCTCCGCGGGTCAAAACGCCCGTCTGAGAGGGGGAAATCCCCACGGTGTCAAGCGACAGAAAATACCCTTCCGAATAATACTGAGACAAAAACCACGCTTCGGTCTGGATCACGTCTGCGTATTTTCCTCCCGCACGGCAGGCTTTCAGAAATCCCGAGGATAACGTATCTGCCGCCACGATCTGCGCGTCGATCCGATAGCCCGTTTTCTTCTCCGCATCCACGATGGATTGCAGGATCCGCTCGGTTTTTGAGGATGCGCCACCCTCGGGGCGGAAGGTGTCCGCGCCGGTTACGGTGGTGCGCACGGTCAAAACGTTGGGATCTCCCTTGTCTGTGTTGCCACCGTTATTCTTTCCACCGCTCAGATCGATCTTTTCGCAGGCGGTGAAGGTTGTGACTATGGCGCAGAGAAGAAGGATGGCGAGAACTTTTTTCGGTTTCATGAAGTACCTCCGATCGGAAAAGGGGGTTACATGGCGGGAACGGTCTCCATTCCCAGAATGGTCAGGGTCTGCTCCAGCATCTTGCCTACGGCGGCGCTGAGTGCGATCCAGGTATTGCGGCGAATGGGGTCGGCTTCGCTCATGATCTTGTGAGTGCCGTAGAATACGTTAAAGGCGTTGGCAAGATCGTAGACTCCCTCGCACAGGAAGCTGGGCAGCTTTTCGGTGTACGCCTGCCCGTAGGCGGTGGCAAGCAGCTGCATCTTCATCAGTACGTCCCGCTCCTCCTTGGACGAGATCTGCAGGGGCAGGGATTCGTCGGGCTGACCCGCCTTCGCCAGAAGGGAGTTGATGCGGACCAGAGAGTAGAGGAGATAGGAGCCGGTTTTGCCGTCGAATTGGACGAACTTATCAATATCGAATACGTAGTTCTTGTTTCGGTTGCAGACCAGATCACCGTATTTCAGTGCGGCACAGCCCACCTTGCGGGGTGCGTCGGGATCCTGCTGCAGAGCGCCCTCCGAAAGGAGCTTGCCTGCCGCCTCGGAAATGATGCGGATCAGATCCTTCAGCTTCATGGTGCCGCCCTCACGGGTCTTGAAGGGCTTGCCATCGGTGCCGTTGACCGTTCCGAAGGGAACGTGAACGAGAACCGTGTCCTCCTTGACCATGCCCGTCTTGTGGGCGCAACGGAAGACCTGCTCGAAGTGAAGCCCCTGACGGGCGTCTACCACGTACCACATCTCGTCGGGGTCAATGGTCTCCATGCGCTCTTGGATGGTGGCAAGGTCGGTGGATGCGTAGATCTGAGCGCCGTTGGATTTTCTGAGAATGATGGGAGGCATGGGCTTTTCGTCGGTTTCTTCCACCACGTCCATGACCAGCGCCCCGTCGCTTTCGTAGGCAAAGCCCCGCTCGATGAAAGAATCGATCATGGGATCCACGTACTTATCGCAGGTGCTTTCTCCGTTCCACAGGTCAAATTCCACATTCAGAGCGGCGTAATCCTTTTTGATGTCCGCAATGGAGGTGGCGCAGATGTCCTGCCACAGGGGATAATATCCTTCCTCGTGTTGCTGCAGACGGAAGGTCGCCTCCTGTGCCTTGGCGCGGAAGGCTTCGTCCTCCTTGGAGCGGGCGGAGGCGAGGGGGTAGATCTCGTTCAGATCGTTGAGGGTGATGGCGGGCTTTTCTCCCGTGCCACCGAAATAATAGGACAGATCATAGCGCTCTTCCAGCCCCGCGATGACCAGACCCATCTGGGTTCCCCAGTCACCAAGGTGCACGTCGCCCACCACGTCATGCCCCAAAAAGCGGCAGAGACGCTTCAGCGCTTCTCCGATGACGGCGCTGCGAAGGTGCCCTACGTGCAGGGGCTTTGCGATGTTCGGTCCGCCGTAGTCGATGACGATCTTCTTGGGATCGTCGGTCTTCTCCACGCCGCACCGTTCGTCCTTCAGAAGATCGGACAGCAGGAGGGAGAATTCCTCGTCGGTAACGGTGAAATTCAGAAATCCCGGAGGGGCAACCTGCGCGGTGGCGTAGCCGTAGGTTTTGGAAAATTCCTCGCCCAACGCCTGCGCGATCTGAATGGGGGCGCGGCGAAGCTCCTTTGCCAGCGCAAAGGCGCCGTTGCATTGGAACTGGCACAGGTCGGGACGGTCGGAATAAGTAACGGTAATTTTATCTTCGGGGTAGCCCAGGGCACGGGCCGCGGCACGAAGGTCGTCGTTTAACTTGCGGATCAGCATAACGGATCCTCCTTTGGTCTTTGATGCATAATATATCATCTTATATTATACCACACTTTTTCATAAAAAGCAAGCCCCGACCGAGGGTTTTCGGTCGGGACATTGGGAATTTTTTCTGTTATTTACTCCGCAGACTGAGAATCGGAGGAATCTGCGGTAGTATCGGTGGTGTCGGTGACGGTTGCCGTGTCGGTGTCAACTACGGTATCGGTCACGGTATCGGTCACGGTTGCGGTGTCGGTGGAGGCGACGGTGTTGGTGTCGGTCACCGTGGCGGTGTCAGAGGGAGTTTTGGTGTCGGTGGAAACGACCGTATCGGTGGAATCCGTTGCGGAATCTGTAGAGACGTTCGTGTTCGTGTCGGAGACGGAATCTGTGGTCGTTCCGCTGTCGGTAGACACGTTGGTATCTGTGGGCGTTCCGCTGTCGGTGGATGCGCCCGTATCGGTATCGGTGGAAGCGTTGGTATCGGTATCGGAGGGAGTGCCGCTGTCGGTGGATGCTCCCGTGTCGGTATCGGTAGACGCGCCCGTGTCGGTATCGGTAGACGCGCCCGTGTCGGTGGATACGTCGGTGTTCGTGTCGGTTGAGGTCCCCGTATCGGTTGTCGTTCCGGTGTTGGTATCGGAGGGCGTCCCGCTGTCGGTGGAGGTTCCCTCGCCGGAATCGGTGGAGGAGTCTGTGGACGCATCGGTAGAAGTATCGGTAGAGGGATCACCGGGCAATACGTAAACCGCAATGGAGAAGAATTGGGAGGGATTGCTCTTGGAGAAGCCCACCACGTAGCAGGGCTCGCCCGCCGTTTCGGTAACGCCCGTCAGAGTCATTGCCGCAAGGTCGATCTTCACGATGCTTTCGGGGTAGGTCATT
>JAFPBP010000037.1 GCA_017424085.1 Clostridia bacterium | reverse complement strand
AGATCAACGATACCGATCCGAACATGATCAACGCAATGACGATGGCTGCGAGGCTGTATAAAACCGAATGAAATCCGCTGTATTGAGAGATCCCCGAAAAGGTCAGTAAATCGGTATGAATCGATCCTGCGAATCCGCATTCCTTCGTGAAGGAGTAGACCTCGTTCGGATGTTTCATTTTATAATAGATGTCGAATCTCTCTCCCGTTTCATCGGGAAGGGTCAGAGCTGTGTATCCGGGTGCGGAGCGCCATTCAAAATTCGGGCGTTCGTAAAATCCAACCACCGTGAAGGTCTGTTGCCTCTCCGCTTGGAAGATTTCCCCTTCCTCGTCTTCGTCTCCTTTGATGAAGGGGTTGTTTTGTCCGAGGGGGACCCCGTCGATCATTCGCTTTCCAAGAGTCAGCGTTACGATGTCGCCGATTTTATATTTTACGCCTCCGTTGGAGAAGAGATGCAGAGGTAATAGAATTTCGTCCTGCCGTTGCGGGTAGCGCCCCTGGGTGATATGCACAGGCATGGTCTTCGCAAACTCCTCGTTTGCGCCCAGCAAATACAAATAAGGCTTGTATTCGTTGACCGATTCGGTGAGTGCGTAACCGTATTGTTGCGCCCAGACCAACGATTCCACCTCGTCTGCTTGCGTGAGAAAGGTCTTCGTTTCCTGATCTGCGTCAAGGGCGTTTGCGTGCCAATCTCCGTTGTTGTAGATGGTGTACTGCACCAGATAATTCTGAATGCTGGAGGCAAAGGTCGTCACCGCGCAGATCATCGCCGCCGACAGAATGATCCCGATGATAGTCACCACCGTGCGGGTCTTGTTCCGCTTCAGGGATTGGAGGGTGATCTTGTGAAATACGTTCATTGCCGCAGTACCTCGTCCCGAACGATGGCGCCGTCCTCCAGGGCGATGATCCGATCTGCCTGCAGGGCAATGCTCTCGTCATGGGTGATAACGATGAGGGTCTGCTTATACTTTTGGTTGGAAAGCTTCAAAAGCTCCATGATCTCGCGGCTGTTCTGCCGATCCAGATTCCCCGTAGGCTCATCTGCCAGCACCACCGCAGGGGCGTTCATCAGCGCCCGCCCGATGGAGACCCGTTGCTGCTGCCCGCCCGACAACTGATTGGGCAAATGGGTTTCCCGCCCCTTCAGCTTCAAGACCTGCAACAACTCCTGAAGACGGTCCTCGTTGACCTTTTGTCCGTCCATCAGCACGGGCAGGGTGATGTTTTCGGTCACGTTCAGCACGGGGATCAGATTGTAGAACTGATAGATCAGCCCCACCTGCCGCCGACGGAAGATGGCAAGCTTTTCCTCGTTTTGGGCGTATACGTCCTGCCCGTCCACGAAAACCTTCCCCGATGTGGGACGGTCCACGCCGCCCAAAATATGCAAAAGCGTGGATTTCCCCGACCCCGACGGACCGATGATGGCAACGAATTGCCCCTGCTCCACGGAAAAGGAAACGTCGTCCAAGGCATGAACCGCATTCTCACCCTTACCGTAGATTTTGCGAAGATGCTCGACCCGTAAAATTTCCATAAGAATGCTCCTTTCGGTTTCGTATGCCTTTATTATACCGCACGGGGGTGACTTTCCCGTGACCTCAATGTGACCGATCCGTCACTCTCAGACGATCCCCTTGAAAAAACGTATCGTGAATTGTGCGCCGCCCTCCCGACGGTTCTCGGCGCGGATGGTTCCGTTTTGTGCCGTGATGATGGTTTTTGCCAGGGATAAGCCGATGCCGAAGCTTTTTTCGTCGGAATTCTTTCCCTTGTAGAACCGTTCGAACACGTGGGGAAGATCTTCCTTGGCAATGCCCCGCCCGTTGTCCCGAATGATCAGCTCCGAATAAAGCGCCGTTTCGTCTGCACAAACCTCAATGACTCCGCCGTCTGGGGTATGCTCGATGCAGTTTTTCAGAATGTTTCCCAGCGCCTCCTCGGTCCAGGCGATATCCCCGTAAAATTCCCCGTCTCCCGAAATCGTCATCGTCACGTTATGCAGATCCAAGGGGATCGACAGGGGAGAGGCGGCGCCTTTTGCAAGCTCGGTCAAGGAGATCTTCTCCTGCTTCAGTTGTACGGTCCCCGCATCCAGCTTGGACATCTTCAACAGCGCCGTGATCAGACGGTCGATGCGGCTCAGAAGCTCGTAGACCTCCCGCGTGAGGGCTTTGCGGCGCTCGTCGGTCAGATCGTCCTCGGACAACAGAGACACCAGCAGATTCAGGCTGGTCAGCGGCGTTCGGATCTGATGGGAAATATCCGCAATGGCGTTTGCGAGGGTCACCTTATCCTGCTGCAGGATCTCCTGCTGCTCCTTCATTCGGAGCACCATTTTCCCGATCTCGCTCTGAAGGATGCTCAATTCTCCCTCCTCGCATCCCAAAGGGAACAATTCCCGATCTCCGTGCAGAATGCGGTCAATTCGGGTGGAAAGGTCGGACAGATTACGGTATCTGCGTGCCGTAACGATCCAATGGATCAATAAAAATGCTCCGCACAGCGCAAGGACCCCCACCCCCGCACGGGGGTCGAATCCCCACGCCGTTGCGGAGGCGATGACAGTCAATGCTCCGTGCAGGAGCAAGGTAATTCTCAATTCCCGATTTCGCAACAGTTTCATCTTCAATCCACCTTATATCCGATGCCGCGCACCGTTTTGATCACGGTGGGATTCTGAGGATCGTCCTCCAGCTTCTCCCGAAGCCGCTTCACGTAAACGGTCAGCGTGTTGTCGTTGACGAAGTCTCCTCCCATATCCCAGATGGACTCCAAAAGCTTCGTGCGGGATAAGACCGCCCCGCGGTTGTTGATCAGCATCAGAAGCAGACGATATTCCAGCGCGGAAAGGTACAGATCCCGCCCGTTTTTGCTCGCTGTGCCCTTGACCGTGTCCACCGTAACGTCCCCCAGACGGATCACCGTCCCCGTGCTTCCCGTGAGGCGCAGAACGTTCTTGATGCGGGAAACCAATTCTCGCGGACGGAAGGGCTTTGCCACGTAATCGTCTGCTCCCAGATCAAAGCCGGTCACGGTGCTGTATTCGTCCCCCGACGCGGTGAGGAAGATCACGGGAATGCCGTAATCCCGCTTGATGGCGGCGCAGACCGAAAATCCGTT
>JAFPBP010000326.1 GCA_017424085.1 Clostridia bacterium | reverse complement strand
TGAAGGCGTTTGACTTCTGCTTCGACGACGGCATTCTGCGCCAGTATTTTGAATACGACCGCATGCTCAACGAGGTGCGCGAGGGCAAAGCCAACGATTATACCAAGTCCATCATGGAAAATACTACCGTGGCAGGCAGAGAGCCCGTCACCGTTCCCATGTCCCTGCTGGTTCAGCTGGGCTCCGTGGTTGACTTCAACATCCCCATGCTGGAAACGGTCTTCGAAAAGATCGGCTCCGATTACAAGTACGAGCAGTTTGCCGACCGTCTGGAGCGTGCCAAGTTCTGGCTGGAGCAGTGCGCTCCCGAGCAGATGAACCGTCTGCGCCCCTTCCGCAATTGGGACGTGTACGAGACCCTCACCGCCGAGGAGAAGCAGGAGATCGCTCTGTTGCACGAGTATCTCTCCAAGCCCGGCTACACGCTGGACGATCTGAACGCAGAGCTTTACGCCATTCCCAAGCGGGTCTATTCCGACCTTGCCGACGAAAAGGCGCTGAAGGGCGTTCAGGGCGCCTTCTTCAAGAACGTGTATCGCCTTCTGATCGATAAGGAGCGCGGTCCCCGTCTCTATCTGTTCCTGTTTGCCATTGACGCAGAGAAATATCTGCCCCTGCTGGATTTCTCCACCCCCAAGACCGAAGCCGAGACCGCACCCGTGGTGGCGGAAGAGGTTGTGGAGGAGAAGAAGCAGGTGGTCTACGGCGATCCCGATCCCGTGGCTCCCGTGAAGGATGAGATCGAAATGGATTCCTTCGATCGCATCGACCTGCGGGTTTGTCAGGTGGTCAAATGCTCCGAGATCCGCAAGTCCCATTCCTGCCTCAAGCTGGTTCTGGACGACGGCATCTCTCAGCGCACCATCGTTTCCTCCATCAAGAGCGAATACAAGCCCGAGGATCTCATCGGGAAGAAGATCATCGTTCTTGCCAATCTGAAGTCCGCCCGCTTCGCAGGGGTCACCAGCGAGGGCATGCTTCTGGCGGCAACCAACAACGCCTGCGGCTGTAAGGTGATCTTCGTGGACGACAGCGTTCCCGTGGGGACCTGCATCCACTGATCCGCGCCTTTTGTGGAAAAACGAGAAATCATGCAAAAAACTCTGTGAAAATGCAAAAACTTTTTGTCATTCTCGCATTTTCCCTCAAAAACCCTTGACAAACAGATAAATATCGTGTACAATAGATGCATATTTTTGAAAGGAGTTCCCGAGATGTCGATGCTTGACGTTCGATTTTATTATATTGGCACGGATCGCCGGGACACTCTGTAAGAACTGTCCGGGTCTTTGACCCGTGCAGGCAAGGTGAATTTGTTCCGCGGTCCGAACGAGATTGTTCGGACCGCTTTTTTTCAAGAAAGGGAGAAGTAAATTATGATCAACAAGAAAATGCTGGCATTGGGGCAGAAGCGCTCCGCCATCCGTGAGCTGTTTGAATTCGGAAGAAAGCGCAAGGCAGAGATCGGCGCCGAGAACGTGTTCGATTTCAGCATCGGCAATCCCAGCGTCCCCGCCCCCGAGAAGGTCACCCAAGTGATGAAGGAGCTACTGGAGACCGTGGATCCCGTGCAGCTGCACGGCTATACCTCCGCTCAGGGGGATGCCTCGGTCCGTGCCGCCATCGCCGCCGCTGAGGAAGAGCGGTCGGGTCAGCCCGTTTCCCCCGATCTGATCTATATGACCTGCGGCGCCGCCGCTTCGCTGACCGTGTCGCTCCACGCTCTGGTCAACCCCGGAGACGAGGTCATCGTTCTTGCTCCCTATTTCCCCGAATATCGGGTCTTTGCCGAAAAGGCGGGCGCCCTTCTGGTGGAGGTCCCCTGCCTGCCCGATACCTTCCAAATTGATTTCGATGCCCTTGCCGCCGCCATTTCTCCCCGCACCAAGGCGCTGATCCTCAACTCCCCCAACAACCCCACGGGTGCGGTGATCCCCGCTGCAGACCTTGCCCGTCTGGGGGATCTTCTGCGGGAAAAGGAAGCCGATTGCGACGGAGAGATCTATCTCATCTGCGACGAGCCCTACCGTGCCCTGGTCTACGGGGACGTGGAGGTTCCCTACGTTCCTGCCTTCTACGAGCGCACCTTAGTCTGCTATTCCTACAGCAAAGCCCTGTCTCTCCCCGGAGAGCGCATCGGCTATATTCTCGTTCCCCCCACCATGCCCAATGCGGCGGAGATCTACGCTGCCGTTTGCGGTGCGGGTCGGGCTCTGGGCTTCGTCTGCGCTCCTGCGCTGATGCAGTACGCCGTGGCGAAATGCGGCAATCTGACGGCAAATCTGTCGGTTTACGAGGAAAACCGCCGCATTTTGTCCGAGGGCTTGGCGGACATCGGTTATACCTTCACCGCCCCCGACGGTGCCTTCTATCTCTTCGTCAAGGCGCTGGAGGAGGATGCGGCAGCCTTCTGCGAAAAGGCGAAGGACTTTGAATTGCTCTTGGTTCCCTCCGATTCCTTCGGCGTGAAGGGATATCTGCGCATCTCCTATTGCGTTTCCACCCAACAGATCCAACGGGCGCTTCCCGCCTTCCGTGCCCTTTACGAATCCTATCAGAAGGAGAATTGACCCATGAACGATCTGGCTGAGGCTCGCAAGATCATTGACCGTGTGGATGGGGAAATGGCGCGTTTGTTCTGCGAACGGATGCGCGCCGTCGCCATGGTCGCCGAGACCAAAAAGGAAAAGGGCTTGCCCATTTACGATCCCGCACGGGAGGACGAGGTGATCCGTCGCAACTCCGAGCGGGTGGAGGACGAGAGTCTGAAATCCTATTACGTGAACTTCCTCAAGTCCAACATGGAAATTTCCCGCGCCTATCAGAGCCGTCTTCTGGACGGGATGCGGGTGGCGTACAGCGGCGTCAACGGAGCCTTCGGTTACATTGCCGCCCGACGGATCTTTCCCGATGCGAAGCTGATCGCCTATCCCGATTTCTTAGCCGCTTACGAGGCGGTGGAGAAGGGGGAATGCGATTGCGTGGTGCTTCCCATGGAAAACAGCTATGCGGGAGACGTGACCCAAGTGGTGGACCGCGCCTTTGAGGGAAGCCTGTATATCAACGGCATTTACGATCTGGAGATCGTTCAGAATCTCCTTGCCCTCCCCGGAACCTCCCTTTCGGAGATCAAGGAGGTCATCAGCCATCCCCAAGCCCTGTCCCAATGCGCCAATTATCTGCGGGAAAAGGGATTTCAAACCACTCCCGCCACCAATACCGCCGTGGCAGCCTGCCGCGTGGCGGAATCGGGGCGGCATGACGTTGCCGCCGTGGCAAGCATGGAGACCGCCCGCCTCTACGGCTTGCAGGTTTTGGAAAAGCATATCAACGAAAGCAGTAACAACACCACCCGCTTTGCGGTCTTTTCCCGCGTGGAGAACCGCCCCACGGGGGAGGAAAATCAGTTTATCATGTTCTTCACCGTGAAAAACGAAGCGGGAAGCCTGAGCAAAGCCGTTTCGGTCATTGGCGAAAACGGATTTAACCTGCGGGCGCTGAAGAGCCGTCCCACCAAAAACGCCAACTGGGAATATTATTTCTACGTGGAGGGCGAGGGGGTTTTGCACGGCGAGCGGGGGCAGAAGATGCTCCGTGAGCTGAAGGAAAATTGCTCGGTGGTGAAGGTGGTCGGCGCCTACGACAAAGAAAAGCTTCTCAAGGAGGAAGACCTATGACCGTCACCGTTCCCTTGGGGGAGCGCTCCTACGAGGTGATCATTGAGGACGGGATCCTGAGCCGCGCGGGTCAGCATCTGGATCTGAACCGCAAGGTCTTGATCGTCACCGATTCGGGAGTCCCCGCCGCATACGCCCAAGCCGTGGCGGCGCAGGCGAAATTTCCCGTGATCGTCACCTTCCCGCAGGGGGAGGAGAGCAAGAACGTCCATACCTGGATGACCCTTCTGGACGCTCTGGTGGAGCACAATTTTACCCGCACCGATTGCGTCGTTGCCGTGGGCGGCGGCGTTGTGGGAGATATGAGCGGCTTTGCGGCGGCGGCGTATCTTCGCGGCATTGATTTTTACAACATCCCCACCACCGTTCTCGCTCAGGTGGATTCGTCCGTGGGCGGCAAGGTGGCGGTGGATTATAAGGGGTATAAGAATCTGGTGGGCGCCTTCCATCAGCCCAAAAGGGTTCTCATCGATCCTCAGGTTCTGTCCACTCTCCCTCCCCGTCAGATCTCTGCGGGGCTGGCGGAGGCGGTGAAAATGGGGCTTCTCTTTGACCCCGCTCTGTTTTCCCTGTTTGAATCGGACGATTATCAAGACCATATCCCCGAGATCCTGTTCCGCTCGGTTTCCGCAAAGGCGGAGGTTGTGGGGCAGGACGAGACCGAATCGGGGCTTCGCCGTTCGCTGAATTTCGGGCATACGGTGGGGCACGGGGTGGAAACGGTCAGCGGATATTCCCTGCTTCACGGGGAATGCGTGGCGCTGGGCATGCTTCCCATGTGCTCTCCGTCCGTGCGGGAGCGGCTGTTGCCCGTGCTTCTGCGGCTGGGTCTGCCCACCTCCTATCGGGGAGACACCGAGGCGGTCATCGAAGCCATGGGGCATGATAAAAAGCGCGCGGGGGGAAGCATCACCCTGGTGCGGTGCGACGCCGTGGGCTCCCTTCGGTTCGAAACGGTGCCCTTTGAGACCCTTGCCCAAGAAATGAGAGAGGTGCTTGCATGAAAAATACCTTCGGTACGTCCCTTGCCGTGACGATCTACGGCGAAAGCCACGGTCCCTCGGTGGGCGTGGTGCTGGACGGTCTTGCTCCGGGGATCCCCGTGGATCTTGCCTTTGTGGAGCATCAGTTGTCGTTGCGCCGTCCTGCGGACGGTCTGTCCACGGGGCGCAGAGAGCCCGATCCCTTCGTGCTTGAAAGCGGCGTTTACAAGGGAAGAACCACGGGCACGCCTCTGTGCATCCGCATCCCAAACACGGTCCAGCACAGCGATGATTACGCCTTTTACGGCAAAGCCCGTCCGGGGCACGCCGATTATACCGCTTATACCAAATATCACGGCTTTGAGGATCCCCGCGGCGGCGGTCATTTCAGCGGTCGCATTACGGCGGGGCTGGTTGCGGGGGGCGCCATTGCCCTGACCGCCTTGAAGCAGAAGGGGATCCTGATCGGAACCCACCTGTCCCGTTGCGGCGGGGTGAACGATCGCCCCTTCGACGATCCGAAAAACGACTGTCCTGTCCTGTCGGAAAAAGCCTTCCCCGTTCTCTCGGATGAGGCGGAAAGCGCCATGAAATCGGCAATTTTGGCGGCGAAGGAGGCGGGAGACAGCGTGGGCGGCGTTCTGGAAACGGTGGTTTCGGGTCTGCCCGCAGGGGTCGGCGAGCCTTGGTTTGATACGGTGGAGGGCGTTTTGTCCCACGGACTGTTTTCGGTGCCCGCCGTGAAGGGCGTGGAGTTCGGCGACGGCTTTGCCCTGGCAGATCTTCGGGGAAGCCAAGCCAACGATCCCTTCCGTTCCGAGGAGGGTTCGATCATCACCTCCAAAAATTCCAACGGCGGCGTGAACGGCGGCATTACCAACGGCATGCCCTTGCTCTTCCGTTGCGCCGTCAAGCCCACCCCCTCCATTTTCCAAGCCCAGCCCACCGTGGATTTTCTCACGGGGGAAAATCTTGATTTTACCCTTTCGGGGCGCCACGATCCCTGCATTGCCCATCGGGCACGGGTGGTCATCGACAGCGTAACGGCGCTGGTGATCTACGATCTTTTGGCGGGGCGGTTCGGTACCGATTGGTTCGCAGGAGAACGATAACATGCAATACGGCTTGATCGGGGAGCACCTTCCCCACAGCTTTTCCAAGGAAATTCACGGCAAATGCGCCGATTACGACTACGAGCTTCACGAGCTGACCCCCGACCAAGTGGGGCAGTTCATGACCGAGGCGCCCTTTCGCGCCATCAACGTGACCATTCCCTACAAGCAGACCGTCATTCCCTACCTTCATTGCGTCAACGATCACGCCAAGCGCATCGGGGCGGTGAACACGGTGGTGAATCGGAACGGGAAGCTGTACGGCTACAACACCGATTTTTACGGTATGGTCTCCCTCATTCGCCGCATCGGCATTGATCTGAAGGGGAAAAAGGTTCTCATTCTCGGCACGGGAGGAACCTCCCATACGGCGCAGGCGGTGGCGGCGGCATCCGAGGCGGGAATCGTTCTGACCGTGGGACGGGGGCAGGATTCCCCCAACGTGACCTACGAGGAGGCGTACGCCTCCCATGCCGACGCGCAGGTGATCATCAACACCACCCCCTGCGGCATGTATCCCTACGCCGACGGCTCTGCCGAGCGGGCGGGGACACCCATCGACCTGTCCCGCTTCCCCCACCTGTGCGGGGTGGTGGATGCGGTCTATAATCCCATCCGCACCAATCTGGTCTATGATGCCCTTCAGCGCGGCATCCCCGCCGAGGGCGGGCTTTTTATGCTGGTCTCGCAGGCGGTGATGGCGTCCCGCATCTTTTTGGATCAGCCTGCCGACGAGGTTGAGATGGATGCCGTCTGCCGTCGGGTGTATGGGGAGATTCTGGCATCCAAGGAGAATATCGTGCTCACGGGCATGCCCGCCTGCGGAAAATCCACCGTGGGTAAGGCTCTGGCAGAGGTCTTGAACCGTCGGTTCATCGATACCGATGCGGAGATCGTTGCCCGTGCGGGGAAACCCATTCCCGAAATTTTTGCCGAGGACGGGGAAGACGCCTTCCGTGCTTTGGAGGCGCAGGTGATCCGTGACGTTGCCAACGAGACCACGGGGGCGATCATCGCCACGGGGGGCGGCGCCATTCTGCGGGAGGAGAACATCCGCCGTCTGAAGAGGACGGGGCGGATCTATTTCCTCAACCGACCCTTGGAGCATCTTCTGCCCACCCCCGACCGACCTACCGCCTCCACCGCCCAAGCAATCCGTCAGCGGTACGAGGAGCGGTTTGACCGCTATTGCGCCACCTGTGACGTCCGTATCGATACCGACGAGGTCATCGACCATACGGTGCAATCCATTCGAAAGGACTTTTTCCGATGAAGCTTTTGATTCTCAACGGACCCAATCTGAACCTTTTGGGATTGCGGGAGCCGGGCATTTACGGCACCGAGAATTATCAATCCCTCCTGCGGCGCATTGAGGACTATTGCGCCGAAAAGGGCGTGGAGGTCTGTTTTTATCAATCCAACCACGAGGGCTTTCTCGTGGATCGGATCCAGCAAGCCTACGGGGAATGCGACGGGATC
Organism: Clostridia bacterium; assembly: GCA_017424085.1. Lineage (GTDB taxonomy): Bacteria > Bacillota > Clostridia > Oscillospirales > UBA644 > RGIG995. Next base: position 3,632 of record JAFPBP010000326.1, on the reverse strand, counting down.
GTCTTCAACCCCGGAGCCTATACCCACACCAGCATCGCCCTTCTGGACGCGCTGAAGGCTGTGGGGATCCCCACGGTGGAGGTCCATATCTCCGACGTGACCAAGCGGGAGGAGTTCCGTCAGATCAGTTATCTGCGTGCCGCCTGCTTTGCCACCATTTCGGGCCACGGCACCGACGGCTACCTTGAGGCGGTGGATCTGCACCTTGCCCGCGAGGCAAGCCTATGAATATGACCATTTTCCCCTCCCAACCCCGCGGCACCGTGGTCGTTCCTCCCTCCAAGAGCATGGCGCATCGGATGCTGATCTGCGCCGCCTTAGCCCACGGGGAGAGCGTGGTTGCGGGGGTGGATCTCTCCGAGGATATCGCCGCCACGGTGGATTGCCTGCGGGCACTGGGCGCTGAGATCACCGTGGACGGAAGCACCGTCACCGTGCGGGGCGGCTTTCCCGTCACCCGAGGGGTCTTGCCCTGTCGGGAAAGCGGAAGCACCCTGCGCTTTCTGATCCCCCTGTGTCTGCTGGGGGGAGGCGGCGTTTTGCAGGGAAGCCCGCGGCTCATGGAGCGCCCCTTGACGGTGTACGAGGAATTGTTTTCCCTCTGCCGCACCGAGAACGGGGTGACCGTTTCGGGCAATCTTGCGGCGGGCACCTATCGGGTGGCGGGGAACGTGAGCAGTCAGTTTCTGACGGGGCTCCTGTTTGCTCTGCCCCTGCTGACGGGGGACAGCCGCATCGAAAGCACCACCCCTCTGGAGAGCGAATCCTATCTGCATCTGACCCTGTCCGCCCTGCGCCTTTTCGGCGTGGAGGTGGTGCGGGAAGACGAGCGCACCTTTTTCATTCGGGGAAATCAAGCCTACCGCCCCTGCTCCGTTGCGGTGGAGGGGGACGAATCCAACGCCGCCTTTTTCGGTGCGTTGGCTGCCATGGGCTCTCCCGTGACTCTGACGGGACGCCGCCCCGAGACCCTGCAGGGGGATCGGGTGTGGGAGACTTATTTTGAACGCATGGCGCAGGGCTTTTGCACCCTTTCGGTCAAGGATTGCCCCGACCTTGCCCCCATCCTTACGGTCTTCGCCTGCCTGCATCACGGGGTGCGGCTGACCCATACGGCGCGCCTTCGCATGAAGGAATCCGACCGCGGCGCCGCCATGGCGGAGGAGCTGAAGAAATTCGGCGCCTCGGTGACTCTGTCCGAGGATGAGATCGTTATCGACCCCGCCCCGTTGCACCCGCCCGCGGAGCCTCTGTTTGGGCATAACGACCACCGCGTGGTTATGAGTCTGGCGGTCCTTTGCACCAAATACGGCGGCACCATCCAAGGCGCCGAGGCGGTGCGGAAGAGTTATCCCGCCTTTTTTGAAGCATTAAAACGACTGCACGTCAGAATGGAAGCGAACTAATATGCAATTACACCGAGATACGGAGATCCTTATCGTAGGTCTCGGACTGTTGGGCGGAAGCTATGCTCTTGCCCTGAAAAAGAAGGGCTTTCGCCGCATCGGCGGAATCGCCCACCGCCGCGAAACGGTGGATTACGCTTTGGATCACGGCATGATCGACTACGGAAGCGATACCGTGGATCCCCAATTGATCGCCCGTGCGGAGCTGATCGTCTTTGCCCTGTATCCCACGGTTTTAGTCCAATGGATGAAGGACTACGGGCATCTGATCTCTGCGGGAACGGTAGTCACCGACGTGACGGGGGTCAAGTCCTGCATCATTGAGCCCGTCCGCGCCGCTCTGCCCAAGGGAGCGGAGTTCGTGGCGGTGCATCCCATGGCGGGGCGGGAGGTCTGCGGCATCGAAAACGCCGACGAGACCATGTTTCAGGGCGCAAACTACATCGTGGTCCCCGTGGAGGGGAATACCGAGGACGCCCTGCGCCTCTGCGAGGATCTGGGGCGGGAGCTGGGCTTCGGTCGCATTTCCCGTCTGTCTCCCCAAGCCCACGACGAAATGATCGCCTTTTTGTCCCAGCTGACTCATTGCGTTGCGGTGAGCCTCATGTGCGCCAACGACGATCCCCGTCTGGTGGATTATACGGGGGACTCCTTCCGTGATCTGACCCGCATCGCCCGCATCAACGACGAAATGTGGAGCGAGCTTTTCCTGCTCAATCGGGACGCCTTGGTGCGTCAGATGGATTCCTTTTTGGATCAGATGCGGAAAATGAAGCAATATTTAATCGAGAACGACCGTGACGGCCTGCGTGAAATGATGAAAACTTCCACCTCCCGCCGCGCAGAATTTGATAAGAAATAAGGAGAATTTTCATCATGAACATGAATTTCCGACGCAAGCTTCCCATCCCTCAGGAAATCAAAGCCCAATATCCCCTCACCGAGCAGCTGGCTGCGGTCAAGGCGGCACGGGACGCAGAGATCTCCGACGTCTTCACGGGCAAGAGCGACAAGTTCGTTCTGATCATCGGACCCTGCTCCGCCGACTACCGGGAATCGGTTCTGGATTACATCTCCCGCCTGCGGGTGGTGCAGGATCAGGTGAAGGATAAGATCATCATCATCCCCCGCATCTACACCAACAAGCCCCGCACCACGGGCGACGGCTATAAGGGCATGCTCCACCAGCCCGTTCCCACCGAGGATGCGGATATGCTGAAGGGGATCGTTGCCATCCGTGACCTTCATATGGCGGCGCTGACCGATTACGGCTTCTCCTGCGCCGACGAAATGCTCTATCCCGATAACTATCGCTATCTTTCCGATATTTTGTCCTACGTTGCCGTGGGTGCCCGCTCGGTGGAAAACCAGCAGCACCGTCTCACCGCCAGCGGTCTGAGCATCCCCGTCGGAATGAAGAACCCCACGGGGGGAGACCTTTCCATTATGATGAACGCCATCACCGCCGCACAGCACGCCCATACCTTCATCTACCGCGGCTGGGAGGTGCGCTCCGAGGGCAACCCCCTTGCCCATGCCATTCTGCGGGGCTACGTGGATCTGGGGGGCAAAGCCGTCGCAAACTATCATTACGAGGACCTGCGTCACCTGCATGAGACCTACGCCAAGAGCGGGCTTGCCAACCCCGCCGTCATCGTGGACACCAACCACTCCAACTCGGCGAAAATGCATTTGGAGCAGGTGCGGATCGCCCGCGATATCCTCTATAGCTGCCGTCAGAATTCCGACATCCGCAAGATGGTCAAGGGTCTGATGATCGAAAGCTACCTTCTGGACGGCGCCCAGAAACTGGGTGCGGGATGCGAGCCCGTGTACGGTCAGTCCATCACCGACCCCTGCCTGGGCTGGGAAAAGACCGAGGCTCTCATCTACGAGATCGCCGATTCCATCTGATTCGGTACAGGCACGGAAGGGAATCTTTTGAGGAATTCGCCTCCCTGTGCCGAAGTTTCACAAAAAAGAGAAACGGACGGAGAAACCTCTCCGTCCGTTGTTTTGTTTTTGGCAAGGTTTACCCCTTCCACCATGCGCCGTCGGCGCATGGTCCCCCTTCCCCTCCAAGAGGGGCAGGCTTACCCTTGTGCCGCACTCATTTTTTGCTTTACCATCCGAGAGAAAACTCTTGAACAACGCAAAATAGAAAGTTCGTGCACAAAGGAAAATATCTCCCCCTTCGGCGGAAGGATTCCGCCGACCTTGGCTTTT
>JAFPBP010000325.1 GCA_017424085.1 Clostridia bacterium | reverse complement strand
GTCTGATCGCCATCGTGCTCACTGCGGCGGCGGTTCTGATCCTTCTGTTCTTCAAGGATAAGCCCAAGAACGTGGAAACCCTGCCTCCCCAAGGAGCGAAGGCAAAAAAGCGGGGCGCCGATTGGGTGGGCATCTCCTTTCGGGAAGCCATCCGCAAGCCTTATTTCTGGGGCGCCGCGATCTGCATCTTCCTTACGGGAATGATCCTGCAGGGCGTGGGCGGCATCGTCGCCATGCACATGAAGGACATCGGCATCGACTACGGCGCAGTCAAGGGGATCATGTCCTTCGGAAGCATTCTTCTGGCTGTCACAAAATTCCTCACGGGCTTCGTCTACGACCGCTTCGGGCTTCGCATCACGGCAAGCGTTTCCATCTTCGCCGCCATCCTCGCCCTTTTCTTCCTCATTTCGGTGCGAAACGACGCCGTCGGATTTGCGCTGGCGATCTGCTATTCGGTCTGCTCGCAGTTTGCCCTTCCCCTGGAGACCATCATGCTCCCCATCTACGCCTCCGATCTGTTCGGCAAGGAGTCCTACGCCAAGATTTTGGGGATCTTCGTTTCGGTCAACACGGCGGGCTACGCGCTGGGAGCGCCCCTTCTGAACCTCTGCTACGATCTTTTGGGAAGCTACATCCCCGCTCTGATCGCGGTCAGCGTTCTCATGTGCGCCACCTTCCTTACCATGCAGTTCGTCATCACGGCGGGGCATCGGGAGCAAAAGCGGGTGGAAGAAGCTCTGCAAGAGAAAAATGCTTGAATATTAAACCGCAAAAAAACCTCACATGGCTTGCCATTGTGAGGTTTTTTCTATGAACTTATCAGAAAATGATATCGAAAATTAAACCGTTTCGGTTTGAGAATTCACCACGATCTCGCAGTTCGTCTCCATCACCGATTGCTCCCGAATGATCTCACCCACAGAATCGACCACGATCCTTCCTTCCGCAGGGTTCTTGATGGAATCCACGTGCCCCTTCACGGTGGCGTTGACCGAGGAATATTCAAAGGACAGGTCCGTGCCCTCCATGGTGCAATCCACCAGCGTCAGATTTTTGCAGTAGCACAGCGGCTGGGTGCCCACGATATGACAGTCGATCAGCGTCAGTCCCTCGGAATACCAGCCCAGATATTCGCCCTTCACGGTGCAGTTTTTCACGGTGACGTTCTTGCTGTGCCAGAAGGCGTCCTTGGTATCCAGAAGCGAATCGGACACGGTCAGATCCTCGGTATACTGGAAGGAATATTTCCCCTTCAGGGTCAGATCCGTGATATTGCCGCCCTTGGTCTCAAAGAGAAAGTACTGGGACGTGACCGCCGTATGGGACAGATCCACGTTGCGACACCGCCAGCCGAATTCCTCGGACACCACGGTGCAATGCTCAAAGGAGATATTGCGGCATTCCCGCAGGCACTTCACCCCCGAGACGGTGGTATGGCGGATCGTGCCGTCTGCGGAGTACCACAGGGAAGCCCGAACGCCCTCGTCCAGAGTGCAATGCTCCACCGTAAAGCCCTCCGTATGCCAGAAGGGATAGCGCAGGGAAAAGGCGCAATGGCGCACCGTCACGTTCCGCGCCTCCTTCAGGGCGGATTCTCCGTCGGCGGGACCGGCGAAGGTGCAATGCTCCACAACGCCGTCGGTCAGATGGTACAGCGCCCGCTCCTCGTCCATGGTTCTGTGCTGAATCAATTCCAATGTAAAAACTCCGATCTCACGTATGATACCTCAGTATACCATATTTCGACAGGAAAGTCAACCCCGCAAAGATCACAAAATTAAAATCAAAGATCACAGAACCGTTTGCCTTGCTTTCGCGCCGCAGGCAACTCGCTTCGGGCACGCTATGCTTCGTCGTTACCCTCCCGATTGCGGCGGAGGTATTCCTTGGGGGAAACGCCCAGGCTCTCGCGGAAAACCTTGGAGAAATACAGAGGGTCCCGAAAGCCGCACAGGTACGCCACGTTTTTCACCGATTCCACCCCGTGCTCCATGAGAAACACCGCGTGCTTCACCCGCAGGGTCTTCAGATAATGGGAAAAACCCATCCCCATGCGCTTCTTGAAGCAGTCCGACAGGTATTTTGCGTTATATCCCCAATCGTCGGCAAGGGAATTGAGGGACAAGCCTCCGTCGGAGAAATTCTCCTCGGCATAGGATGCTAGCAACGACGCCACGTCCCGATTGGGATCCTTGACTCCCGTGAGGCGGGAAAAGGTATACATGAGAACGCATTCCGATACGATGTCC
>JAFPBP010000324.1 GCA_017424085.1 Clostridia bacterium | reverse complement strand
GTTTTAATACCTCTTGATGGTAACAAAACATTACAAATCATATTAGCCATTTCTGCAGGTGTTGTATGATTTACTGCAAATGTTTTTGAAAATGGCTCTTTATCGAATTGTTCAATAACTTTTTCCACAATAGCTGCATCAGACGGCATACCAAAGACAATTAATTCATTAGTTGCAGCATTAAACAGAATCCGGAACAATACAAAGACCTCATCGTTCGTCTTTGGGGGATCTCCTCCCGCTTCGTGGAGCTTCGCCGGGACCTGCAGGACAAAATCATTGCGAGATTCAGTTAAATATTAACCAATCAGAGAACGCGCGGAGAATGGCAATTTATTCTCCGCGCGTTCCGCATATTGACGAACCTGCAAGCATGTGTTATAAAAATGACTGATTTGAGGCTTGACTTATTCTAAAAGACATGTTATAATGAATGAAAGATCGCAAAGCGATCGTCATCTAAAATAATCTAACGGATCAAAACATGAAGGAGAACCTCCATGAGCTTAAACGATACGTTCATCACCCACTTGAAGGAACGGCATTTCTTTCCGAATGAGCTGACAGACCTCTCGGTCGCGGAGTACATCTGATGGAACGCAAAGGAATTGCAGTAGCGGGAACGCTGCTGGTTGATAACATTTATGAAATTTCCGCTTATCCCAATGAAGGGGAACTGACACAAATTCGTGCCATCCGCCGTGCCTGCGGTGGACTTGTGTCCAACAACGGCATCGGGCTGAAAAAGATCGCTCCGGAAATGCCCATTTACGGAGTGGGTAAGGTGGGAGACGATGATGCGGGAAAATACGCCGTAGAAACCATTCAAAACGAAGGGGTTGACGTATCCGCCATCAAGATCTCGTCGGAGGAAAAGACCAGTTTTACCGACGTGATGAGCATTCCCGGCGGACAACGCACGTTTTTCACCTACGCAGGAGCCTGTGCCTCCTTTGGAGCGGACGATATTGACTGGGATAACATTCCCTGCAAGATGCTGCATCTGGGGTACTTTCTGCTTCTGAAAAAGGTGGATGACGGAGACGGTCTTACCATTCTCAAGGAAGCAACGGCGCGTGGGATCAAAACCTCCGTGGATCTGGTCAGCGAAAACAGCGACCGCTATTCGCTGGTTCTCCCCTGTCTCCCCTACGTAGACAATCTGATCATCAACGAATTCGAGGCGGGAAACTCGTGCGGCATGGAGCCTACGGAGGAAAATCTTCCCATCATCGCAGAAAAGCTTCTCTCCATGGGTGTTCGGGAACGGGTCATTATCCATATGCCCTCCCTCGGATTGTGCAAAACGAGAGATTCTCTGACCGTTCTTCCTTCGGTAAAGCTCCCCGAGGGCTACGTAAAAGGAAAAACGGGAGCGGGAGACGCATTCTGCTCGGGGGCACTGATCGCCATTGAACGGGAGGATTCCCCCGAAAAAATCCTGGAGTTGGCGGAGGCTGCCGCTGTGGCGTCTCTGACCGAAGCAGACGCCACAAGTGGATTATGCTGTGAAAAAGAACTGATTGAAAACATCAACAAATTCAGAAGGTGAACGAATATGCTGGTAAACTTGAAAGAAATTCTTGAAATCGCAGAGCGCGACAACATCGCCATCGGAATGTTCAACGCTACGGGATTCGACTCTCTTCAGGCGATCATCGCCGCCGCAGAGGAATTGAATCAACCCGTCATCATTGCACACGCAGAGGTACATAACGTGTACAACGATATCTCCATCGTGGGCCCAGCCATCATCGCCGCGGCACAGAACGCAAAGGTTCCCGTCTGCGCCCATCTGGACCACGGGGTTTCCCTGGAAATGATCTATCGCGCCCTTAGCATCGGCTTTACGTCGGTCATGATCGACGCATCTGCCCTGCCCTACGAGGAGAACCTTGCGCTGACCAAGCAGGTGGTTGAAATGTCCCACGCCATGGGCGTTTCCGTGGAAGCGGAGCTGGGACGTCTGGTCACGGGCGAAGCGGGAAGCAAGGAAGATGGCACAGCTCTGAAGGCGGAGGATTTCTACACCGATCCCGAAGAAGCCGCCGCTTTCTGCAAGGAAACGGGCGTGGATGCATTGGCGATCGCATTCGGAACCGCGCATGGCTTCTACAACGCACAGCCCAAGCTGGACTTCGACGTAATTAAAAACGTTGCGAAAGCCACGGGGTTGCCCTTGGTCATGCACGGGGGAAGCGGCGTTTCGGAGGAAGGCTTCAAGACCTCCATCGCAAGCGGCATCCGTAAGGTCAATTATTATTCCTACATGTCCAAGGCAGGCTACGAGGCGGCAAAAGCCGAGATCGAGGCGGGCAACAGCAAATATCTGCACGACGTGGAATTTGCGGCAATGAAAGCAATGAAGGAAGACGTAAAGAAAGCCATTGCCGTATTTGCAAACCTTTAATTTCCGAGAGTCGCACGGCACGGTTCATTGTCGATAGCATAAAAACAGAGGGAGATCCTGCGGGATTTCCCTCTGTTTCGATTTGTCTGATCAAAGCAATGGAGCAAACAGTCGCAAGAACGCCAGCGAAGCACGGCGCCCCACGAAGATTTTGGAGATCTGATCAAAGGTGATCTCACGGCATTTCTCCTGCGTTTCCAGAAAGTCCCGTTTGATGTCGGCAACGCAGTCGGTTCCATGCATCCAGACGGCACATTCAAAATGCAAGTACAGGCTTCGATAGTCCAGATTGACCGTTCCGACCATGGCGGTGGAATCGTCGGAGACGGAATTTTTCGCATGAATGAATCCGGGCGTGTATTCAAAAATGCGAACGCCCGCATCCAGAAGGCTCTTGTAATAGGATCGTGTCAGAAAATATACGATCTTCTTGTCGGGGATCCCGGGAGTAATGATGCGCACATCGATTCCCGACTTGGCTGCAGAGGTCAAAGCGGTGATCATACTGCCGTCGATGACCAGATAAGGAGTCGTGATATATACGTAATCCCGTGCCTTATTGATCATGTTTAGATAGGCGCCCTTTCCACAGGTCTCATGGGACGCTGGAATGCTGGAAAAGGGCAAAACGAACCCCGATGCGGAGGACTCTTCGGTGGGAAGAAAATCCGCAAGCGTACTGCAGGATTTGCTGAAATAATCCCATGCGGCAAGGAACATGGACGTC
>JAFPBP010000036.1 GCA_017424085.1 Clostridia bacterium | reverse complement strand
GCCGTTTTTGAAGCGATTCTCGATAAGTTTTATGAAGATCCGACCCTTGTGGCATACGGTGAAGAGGTTCGCGATTGGGGCGGTCCCTACGGCGTTTACGAGGGCTTGACCGAGGCTCTTCCGTATCACAGATTTTTCAACACCCCCATTTCAGAATCCGCCATCGTTGCCACGGCAGTGGGATATGCCATGGCAGGAGGCAGAGCTGTGGTGGAATTACCCTTCTGTGACTTCCTCGGATGCGCAGGCGACGAAATCTTCAATCAGCTGTCAAAATGGCAGTTTATGAGTGCGGGACATCTGAAGATGCCCGTCGTCTTACGGATTGCCATTGGGTCTCTGTACGGAACGCAGCACGCACAGGACTTTACCGCTATGGCGGCGCACGTCCCCGGATTGAAGGTGGTTTTCCCCGCAACGCCCTACGATGCAAAGGGACTGTTGACGACCGCATTGAACGGAACCGACCCCGTGATCTTCTTTGAATCTCAAAGTATTTACGGTGTGGGAGAGCAGTTCCGCGCAGACGGAGTCCCCGAATCGTCCTACGAGCTCCCCATCGGCGTCCCGGATTGTAAACGTGAGGGAAAGGATCTGACCATTCTCACGGTGGGATCAGCCCTTTATACTGCAGATAAAGCCGCTGACGATCTCGAAGCCTACGGGATCTCTGCGGAAATCATCGACGCAAGGTCTTTGGTTCCCTTTGATTACGAGATCCTTTTGAAGTCGGTTCGCAAAACCGGGCGGCTTTTGGTGGTCGGGAATGAGGTGGAGCGTGGTGGTTTCTTGAAAGAAATCGCTCAGAACGTAAGCGAGCTTTGCTTTGAATCCCTGTTGCGGGCGCCCGTGGTGTGCGGATGCAGAAACTGGATCGCCCCCACAACCGACGTAAGCCGAAATTTCTTCCCCGATAAAGACCGCCTCGTGGATCTGATCCACGAAAAGCTCATTCCTCTGCCCTGCTATATCCCGAAATCTCCCCTCTCCGACGAAGAACGGTTACGCAGGCTGAAGCAAGGATTATAAGAATAAAGCCGATGGATCATTTGATCCATCGGCATATCTTTTGGGGGAAGGACAGTCAATCAATCCAAAGGAAGCGCTTGCAAACGGCGTAATAGAATGTCGACAGCGCACCCGAGAGAAGGGCACCTGCGAGAATGTCGGTAAACCAATGAACTCCCGAGAGAAGTCTTCCGATCACAACGATAAGAAGAATCGCGAGCGAAAGAATCACAAGAGCGATTTTCAACCATTTGAGATTGACGCGGCGCAGGATCTGCATGGCGGCGGTGGACATAATAAAGACCGCCAACATGGTGTGCGAGGAGGGGTAAGACGCTTCCAGAACGCCCTCCTCCAGCACGGGACGGCAGTTAATAACCACCAGCTCGAACAGAACGTACAGCACGATCACCGCCACGTAGCAGGCTGCAAGCAAATACAGATCAGCATCCACCTTTTTCAGACTTTTGCGACGGAACAGCTGATATACGCCCAGAATGCCGAAGCATCCTGCAGTCAAAAGCACGACCATGCCCAAAAGCTCGGTTACGTCGTACCAGAATTCACTTTCGCCCAACGTATTGAACACAAATCCGTTCAAGGTAGCCAGCCCCACTTCGGAGTTCTGAGGGCCGATGGGTTGACGGTCAAACAGACAGAGCGAAACGGTGAGAATTGCAAAAAGAACGAACAGGATACCCGAGAACAGAAACGCGTTTTTAGTCTTCAAATTCATATAAGGTCTCCATGTGGGATCCCGACGTCGGTCGGGATCCCCGATTGCTTTTAATAGTTTTCGTAGAAGGCAACGCAAGCCTTGTGCATGTGGTAGATATCGATCTTACCTGCGGCTTCGTAGGGTGCGTGCATAGACAGCATTGCAACGCCGATATCAACGACGAGAATGTTGTGATCCGCAAGGAACTGGGAAACGGTACCGCCGCCGCCCTGATCCACCTTGCCGAGCTCTGCGGTCTGATAGCGAACGCCGTTATCATCGAAGATCTTGAACAACTTTGCCAAAAGCTCTGCGGGAGCCTCGGAGCAGCCGCCCTTGCCGCGGGAGCCGGTGTACTTGGAAACGGCAACGCCGTGGTTCAGAAGGGCGCTGTTGCGCTTCTCGTAAACCGAGGGATAGTTGGGGTCGAATGCGGCATTTACGTCAGCGGAGAGAGCGCAGGAATTCGCAAACGCCTGACGGGCATTTTTATCCCCGCACAGCTCCTTCAGAAAATCGGGAACGTAAGCACTGCGCATCCCCGAAATACCCATGCTTCCAACCTCTTCGCGATCAGCGAAAACCGCAACGCAGGTCTTCTTGGGAATACCCTTCAGCTCCAGGAGAGCGGTCAGCTCGGGGTAAGCGCAAATTCTGTCGTCATGACCGTATGCGGCGATTAGGCTACGGTCCAAGCCGATGTCGCGGGCGTTTCCGGCAGGAACAAGGGACAGATCTGCGGTTTCAAAATCCTCTTCCACGATGCCGTATTTTTCATTCAAAAGCTTCAAAACGGCAGTCTTGCAGGATTGATCCTCGGAATCGGCATCGGGCTTGGAGCCGACGATGATATTCAGGTCTTCCCCGCCGATCTCCTTCTGATCCTTTGCCAAATGGGGCAACAGGTCAGAGATATAGAACACGGGATCGGAGGGATCGTTTCCGATATCAATACGAATCGTTTCCCCGCTTCGTTTGCAGACGGTGCCGCAAAGAGCCAAGGGAATGGTGACCCATTGATATTTACGGACGCCGCCGTAATAATGGGTCTTCATCAGGGCAATACCGCTGTCCTCGTACAGAGGAACCTGCTTCAGGTCGAGTCTGGGGCAATCCACGTGCGCTGCCGTAATGTTGAAGCCATCGGTCATGGGCTGAGAGCCGATGATTGCAAAAATGACGGCTCTGCCATGCTGAACGTAATAGATCTTGTCGCCGGGAACGTATTCCTTTCCGTATTCAAATGCGACGAAGCCCGCACCCTCAGCGATGCGAACCGCTTCCTCTACGCAGAAGCGCTCGATTTTGCTCTTATCCAAAAATGCCTTGTAGCCTTCGCAATAATCGTAAGCTGCCTGCGCGTCCTCGGGACAAGCCAGAAAACTGTTTTTCTTTTTTTTGAGTAATTCACTCATGATACCCACTCCTTTATCAGTTGAAATAGTTTCGATTTTAGATTGTCACGGTCGTCATTGACGATAACGGCGTCCGTGTTGTTCGTGTAAAAATCATCGGGCTTTTGTGCCGAAAGGCGCAGATCTGCGGCATCGGAGCTGATGCTGTCCCGCTCCATGACCCGTTGCTTGCGCAGGTTTCTCGGGGCAAGAACGCAGAGCATTCTATCGCAGATCGTTTCCGCATGCGCCTCGTGCAGGGCGGCGCCGTCCACGGTGACCCGATCAAATCCCAGTTCTTTTGCCGTTTCGATCTGCTGTGCCACGGCACGCATCACCAAGGGATGTATGATTTGATTCAACTTTTCGGTGTTTTCTTCGGAAGAAAATGCCGCCGCCGCAAGGGATTTTTTATCAACGCTCCCAGCCTTTACCACATCCGTCCCGAACGCTTCGATCAGTTGTGGAATCGCCTCGGGGTAAACGCCCGGAACCAGACGATCGGTGTCGATATGATAAAAACCAAAATCCTTCAGAATGCCGCAAACGGTTCCTTTTCCCGCTCCGCTGGGGCCGGTAACTCCCAAAACAAACATAGCCTTACACCTGTATCATCCGAAATCCGCAGGAGCGAAGCAGTCGGTTGTAGACCGCAAGCCCAACGCCCTCGGTTTTTTCTGCATTTACGTAAATATGGCGCAGATTCTTTTGATCCAGCGCTCTCAACGCTTCAAACAAACGCTCTCCCTGCTCCTCGGCGTTTCCCCGATGCCCATAGGGCAGGATCACGTCAGCGTCGAAATATTGCTCTTCCCCATCAAAGCACATGACCGCCCAGGGGGACTCGGGCTTGATCTCTTTCAGGTATTCGGCCATGGCCGCGGCGCTTCCCAGAACGCCGACCGTCTCCGCATCGGGAGCATAGTGACGATGCGCCAATCCGGGGGACAAAACCTTTTCATCCTGCTTCAGCTCTTCCTCCACGGCACGGGCAACGGTCAACGTGGGTAAAACCTCACGGATCTGCTCGGGAGTGACGAACCCGGGGCGGAGCAAGATGGGATGATCTCCCAACAGAGATACTACTGTGGATTCCAATCCGCAAGCGCAGGCTCCTCCGTCCACAACTCCGCTGATGTGATCTCCGAAATCGTACAGAACGTGCTGTGCCGTAGTACCGCTGGGCTTCCCCGAAAGATTTGCGGAGGGAGCAGCGATGGGACAACCCGAATAACGGATCAGGGCTTGCGCTACGGGGTGAGCAGGAAATCTCAACGCCACGGAATCCAGCCCTGCACTGACGATGGATGGGATATTGCTCTTTTTGGGGAGGATCATCGTAAGCGGACCGGGCCAAAAGCGATCCGCCAGCGCATACGCCCAATC
>JAFPBP010000323.1 GCA_017424085.1 Clostridia bacterium | reverse complement strand
TCTACGGATGCCCCTATCTGACCGAGATCACCCTGTCCAAAAGCCTTACGTCCATCGGACGCAACGCCTTCAGCGGATGCGTTCTTTTGGAGAAAGTGGTAATTCCCCAAGGGGTAACGGTCCTGAAGAGCAACACCTTCTCCGACTGCAAATCCCTTCAGACGGTGATCCTTCCCGAGGGAATGACAACCATCGAGGGGCGTGCCTTCGACGATTCCGGACTGGAGCGGATCTCGCTTCCCGACACGGTAACCGAGTTGGGGGAGGGTGCCTTCTCCGACTGCATGAATCTGGTGTCCGTCTATCTTTCAAAGAGTCTTCCCGAGCTTCCCGAGGAAGCCTTCCGCGGATGCGTTTCTCTGCATCGGATCCAACTTCCCGAAGGGCTGAAAAAGATCGGGATCCGTGCCTTTTACGGATGCATCGATCTGGATATCGTTCAGATCCCCGCCTCGGTGAAAGCCATCGGAGCGGAGGCGTTTGCTTATTGTGCCGCGCTGGAAACCGTTGAGCTGAACGAGGGTCTGAGCATATTGGAGGAGCAGGCGTTCCTGCATTGCACGGGGCTGACGGCGATCCATCTCCCCAAATCGGTCAACACCCTTTCCTTCCGCACCTTCTACGGATGCACCGCCATCAAGTCTCTGACGGGGGGCGACGGCTTGACCGAGCTTCCCGAGGAATGCTTCGGCGGAGTCCATCCCTCGGAGGAGGAAAACTGGTTTTACATCAACGAGCAGGGAATCCTGCTGAAATATTTCGGATCGAAAACGATCATCACCATTCCCAAGAACGTCTCCATCATCGGCGCCCGTGCCTTTGAAAATCATACGAAGCTTCAGACCCTGACGGTCGGCTCCTCCGTGAAGGAGATCCGTGATTTCGCATTTCGGGGCTGCTCTTCCCTGTCCATTCTGATGCTTCCCTCCTCGGTCAAGCACATCGGGAAGCAGGCATTTGCAAACTGCAGCGATCTCGCACTTCTGACGCTTCCCACAAAGCTCACCTCCATGGGAGAAGGAGCGTTTGCATCCTGCATCACCCTCAAGGGGGTCTCCATTCCGAAAACGCTGAAGGAGGTCCCCGCTTACGCCTTTGAAAAATGCTACAGTCTGGTGGAGATCGACTTCAACAGTCAGACTGCCATCGGAGAGGGCGCCTTCATGAACTGCACGGAAATTGACCTTCTTCGGATTCCCTCAAATCTCCTAGTCATCGGGGATTACGCATTCGCGGGCTGCACCCGTCTGGAGGATCTCTTCATCGAAGGAAAAACGCAATACATCGGAGATTACGCCTTTGCGGGAATTTACGAATCGTCCATCTATCTGACGAAATATATCACCTTCATCGGAGAAAACGCCTTTGCCGGAGCGCTCCGTCTGCAGAAGGTTTACGGGCCCACGGATTCCTATGCAAGAGAATGGTCCAAGGCTCACGGCTACCGCTATCAGTAAACAATTCACTTTCCATAAAGGAGAACGATCATGAATCTCATCTACAACGATGCCATGCTCTGTGACTTTTACGAATTCACCATGGGCAACGGCTATCTGAAGCACGGAAAAAAAGACACCGTCAGCTGCTTCGATCTTTATTTCCGCAAGGTGCCCGATCAGGGCGGATTTGCCATTGCGGCAGGCTTGCAATCGGTCATCGATTACATCAAAAATCTCCACTTCTCCAAGGAAGACATTGACTATCTTCGTTCCAAAAAGCTGTTTGACGAGGAGTTTCTTGCGTATCTTGCCACCTTTGAATTTTCCTGCGACGTACGCGCCATTCCCGAAGGAACCCCCGTCTTCCCCAACGAGCCCATCGTGACGGTAAAGGGGCCCGCCATTCAGGCGCAGCTGCTGGAGACCATGCTTCTGATCGCCATCAACCATCAATCCCTGATTGCGACCAAGGCTCACCGCATCGTGAAGGCAGCCAAGGGGCGCCCCGTATTCGAATTCGGGTCTCGCCGCGCACAGGGAAACAACGCCGCCATTCTGGGAGCACGTGCCGCCTACATTGCGGGCTGTGCGGGAACGGCATGCGCAGTCTGCGAGCAGCTGTACGGCATTCCTGCCGTGGGAACCATGGCACATTCCTGGATCCAGATGTTTGACAGCGAATACGAAGCCTTCCGTGCCTACGCAGAGCAGTATCCAACCGCCTGCACCCTTTTGGTGGACACCTACAACGTGCTCAAATCGGGCATTCCCAACGCCATCCGCGTTCACAAGGAGGTGCTGGAGCCCCGTGGCTACAAGCTCAACGGCATCCGCATCGACTCGGGCGACGTGGCGTATCTTTCCAAGAAAGCCCGCAAGATGCTGGACGAGGCGGGGCTGACCGACTGCAAGATCTTTGCCTCCAACTCGCTGGATGAATACATCATCCGCGACATTCTGTCCCAGGGCGCGCAGGTTGATATTTTCGGCGTGGGCGAGCGGCTGATCACCTCCAAGAGCGAGCCGGTCTTCGGCGGCGTTTATAAGGTGGTTGCCGTGGAAGAGGACGGAGAAATGATCCCCAAGATCAAGTGCTCCGAAAACGTGGAAAAGATCACGAATCCCTGCGAGAAGGAGATCTGGCGCCTTTACTCCAACACCACGGGACAAATGCTGGCGGATCTGATCGCAGTGCGGGGCGAGGAATTCGATTTCACCAAGCCCATCGAGCTGTTCCATCCCGATTTCCCCTGGAAGCGCAAGACCTTCGAGAATTATACGGCGAAAAAGCTTCTCGTTCCCGTCTTTGAAAAGGGCAAGCAGGTATACGAATCTCCCGATGCGAAAGCCATCAAGGAATATTGCGCCGAGCAGACCTCCCATCTGTGGGAGGAGGTTGCCCGCTTCGAAAACCCCGAACAGTACTACGTTGACCTTTCCCAGAAGCTTTGGGACATCAAGAGAGATCTTTTGATGAAGGCAAACGTGAAGCAGGGGAACTGACCCGATGACCAATGAAAAGTGGATCATGCGACAACAGGACGAAGAAGCCGTTGCCGCCATCCGAACCGACTGTAATTTGCCCGATCCCGTGGCACGTCTGTTATGGAACCGCGGGCTGAGGGATACGGAAAGCATCCGTAAATTTCTCAAGAACGATCCCCGTGAAAACCTTCACGATCCCTTCCTGCTCAACGACATGGAGCGTGCCGTGGCGCGCGTGGAGCAAGCCCTTGCGGCAGGAGAAAAGATCACCATCTACGGGGACTACGACGTGGACGGAATCACCTCCACGGTCATTCTCTATCAATATCTGTCTCAACGAACCGATCGGCTGGATTACTACATTCCCTCCCGCACCGAGGAAGGCTACGGGCTGAATATGGAAGCCATGGAAACGATCCGAAGCACGGGATCGACCCTTCTGATCACCGTAGACACGGGAACCACGGCGGTAGATGAGATCGCCCATGCAAAAAGCCTTGGGCTGGACGTGGTGGTGACCGACCATCACGAATGCATGGAGACCCTGCCCGATTGCCCCGTGGTCAACCCCAAGCGTCGGGACTCCACCTACCCGTTTTCCGAGCTGGCAGGGGTAGGCGTGGTCTTCAAATTCATCAGCGCCTGCATGCGCAATTCGGAAGAGGCGTTCCGCCGCTACGGTGGGATCACCGCCATCGGAACCATTGCGGACATCATGCCCATTTTAGACGAAAACCGCTGTATCGTCCGTTACGGACTGCAACAGCTGGAGAAGAATTGCCCTGCGGGCATTGACGCACTTCTGCGGCTCAGCGGATCCGAGGACGGGGTCATCGACACCAACGTGATCGCCTATCAGGTGGCTCCCCGCATGAATGCGGCGGGCAGAATCAGCGATTGCAAGGTGTCGGTGGAGCTGTTGCTGGAAACCAATCCCGCGCGCGCCGAGGCGCTGGCGCAGAGGCTGTGCGACTGCAACGTGGAGCGCAAGGAAAAGGAACAGCAGGTGGTTCGGGACATCGATCAGATCTTAGCGGGAAATTATCCCACGGAAAAGATCATGGTCTACGCCTCCGAGCATTGGCACAACGGAGTCATCGGCATTGCCGCCTCCCGTCTGACCGAACGGTACGCCCGCCCCTGCGTGCTCATTTGCTTTGACGGCGATTCCGCCAAGGGGTCGGCGCGAAGCGTGCGGGGCGTGAACCTGTTCGAGCTGATGAGTCAATCCTCCCGCTATCTGGAAAACTTCGGCGGACACGAAATGGCGGTCGGACTGACGCTGAAAAAGGAAAATTATCAAAGCTTTTTACTGGATATCACCCAAAAGGCACGGGAGCAGATCCCCGACGAGGCGCTTATCCCCATTTGCGAGGCGGAATTTGAAGCGGACGATTCCGCATTTACCTCGGAATTCGTTCATGCGCTGGACCTTTTGGAGCCCTTCGGAAACGGGAACCCCTACCCCACCGTATGCGCAAAAAACCTGAGAGTCTGCGCGGTTACAGGCGTGGGCGGCGGGAAGCACACCCGCTTCACGCTGGAGAAAAACGGGCGGGAATTTACCGCCATGTGGTTCGGGCATCCTCCCGAGGATTCGGATTGTACCGAGGGTGATCGGATCGATCTGTGCTGCACGATCGCAGAGCGGATCTTCCGCCAACGCCCCTATCTGAACGTGACCATCCGAAGCCTTCGGTTTTCGGAGGATCCCACCGTCGAGCTCTACCGCAAGACCTACCGTGACTACAGAATCGACGGAGCTGATCTCCCCGACGGCTGCAGGATCAGCCGCTCCCATATGGTTGCGCTCTACCGTTACCTTACGGCAAAGGCACAGGGAAACGGAACCGAGGACACCCTGCGAGCAACCCCCGATCAGATCATCCGTGCCGTTCGGAACCGCAGCGGCACAGAATTAAACTATTGTACCCTGAAGCTCTGCCTTGACACCATGCAGGAGCTGGGGTTGATCCGATACGACGACGATCGTCTGCTTTCGATCACCCTGTACCGAACCGACAAAAAGGTGGACCTTTGCAAAGCCCACGACTGGGAAAAAATCTCAACTCCGGAAAAGAGATAAGCAGCTATGTACGAAACACTCATCAATGAATTCCTCCAAACGGCGGAGGAAAGCGGAGTACGCTACAACACCGATAAACTGCGGGATGCGGCGGAATTTGCCGCGGAAATGCACCACGGTCAGCTCCGAAAATCGGGAGAGCCCTACCTGATCCATCCTCTGGAGGTAGGGAAAATCCTCATGTCCTACGGCATGGACGAGGCGTGCATCATTGCAAGCCTGCTTCACGACGTGGTAGAAGACACGGAGGTCACAAAGGAAGACGTTGCCCAGCGCTACTCCCCCGAAATTGCCGAGCTGGTGGACGGGGTCACGAAGCTGGGACGGATCAACTATACCTCCAAAGAGGAGCAGCAGGTAGAGAATCTGCGCAAGATGCTCCTTGCCATGGCGAAGGACATCCGCGTGATCATGATCAAGCTGGCGGACCGACTGCATAACATGCGGACGCTGGAGTATCAGACCGAGGACAAAAAGCGCATGAAAGCCATCGAGACGCTGGAGGTCTATGCGCCTCTTGCCCACCGTCTCGGTATCCAGAACCTGAAATCCGAGCTGGAGGACACGGCGCTGAAGTACATCGACCCCATCGGATACGAGGAGATCGTAAACGATCTGGAGGTCTTCCACGAAAACAACGAACGCTTCACCCGCATCAAAAAGATGATCACCGAAAGCCTGGAGCGAGAGGGCATCAAGGCCACCATCGAAAGCCGAATCAAGCACATCTACAGCATTTACCGCAAGATGTTCAAGCAGAACAAGGAATTCGACGAGATCTACGATCTGTACGCCTTCCGCATCATCGTGGACAAAACCACCGAATGCTATAACGTGCTGGGGCTGATGCACGATCTGTTCACCGCCATTCCGGGGCGGTTGAAGGATTACATCGCAACCCCCAAGCCCAACATGTACCAATCCCTGCATACCACCGTATCCTTCGAGGGATATTTGTTTGAAATTCAGGTCCGCACACAGGAAATGCACCGCATTGCGGAGCTGGGTATTGCCGCCCACTGGAAATACAAAACGGGGCGCATCGGCAAGGATCCTCTGGACGAAAAGCTGTCCTGGGTCCGCAAGCTTCTGGAGGTGCAGAGCGACGTAAACGACGCGGACGACTTCATGAAGACCTTCAAGATCGACCTGTTTGCCGATCAGGTCTTCGTATCCACCCCCAAGGGGGATATCATCACCCTGCACGCCGATTCCACGGTCATCGACTTTGCCTACGCGATTCACACTCAGGTGGGCAACAAGATGATCGGAGCCAAGATCAACGGACGGATCGTGGAGTTGACCTCCCGCATGCAGAACGGAGACGTGGTAGAGATCCTCACCTCCGACACCTCGGGCGGTCCCTCCCGTGACTGGCTGAATCTGGTCAAGACCAACGAGGCAAAGGCGAAGATCCGTCAATGGTTCAAGAAGGAAAAGCGGGAAGAAAACATCCAGCAGGGCCGAGCCGATCTGGATCGGGAAATGAGACGCAGCCTCATCAACGTTGCGAACGTGGACGAGAAGGAGCTGTTTGCGCCCATTCTCAGCCGCTACGGTCTGGAGACCCAGGACGATCTCTATGCCGCCATCGGCTACGGAGCCGTTTCCATCTCCAAGATCCTGCCCAAGCTGAAGGTGGACTACAGCCGCATGATCCGCAAGCAGACCGAGCCCGAGCAGCAGGTGGTGCGACCTGTCCGCAAGACCACGGGTGGCGTGGTGGTGGACGACATCGACAACTGTCTGGTGCGTCTGGCAGGCTGCTGTGTGCCCGTGCCCGGAGACGAGATCGTGGGCTTCATTACCCGCGGAAACGGGGTCACGGTCCATCAGGCAAGCTGTCCCCATCTGAAGGGCATCGAGCCCGGACGACTGGTGAAGGTCCATTGGGAGGAAGCGGAGAACGAATACTTCAACGCAGCGCTGACCCTGGACGCCCTCAATCGCATCGATCTGATGGCAGATATCTCCTCGGCGCTGGCGCAGATGCACATCATGACCCGAGGCCTTTCCATGCAGCAGATGCCCCACGGCGACGTACGGGTGGTGCTGAACATCGAGGTTCACAGTCTGTCCCATCTGGAGATCGTTGCAAAGCGGCTCCGCAAGCTGAAGGACGTTTTGAAAGTAGAGAGATCGTAACCGATATGAAAGCAGTCATTCAACGCATCCGCCGCGCGGCACTCACCGCCGACGGGATCCCCCATTCCAAGTGTGAGGCGGGGATGCTGATCCTGTTGGGCGTAGCGCCCGACGATACCGAGCGGGAAGCGGATTTTTTGGTAAAGAAATGCGCGAACATGCGCATTTTTGAAGATGAAAACGGGAAAATGAATTTGTCTCCGCTAACAGCAAAGGCGGAGGTAATGGTGGTGTCCCAGTTCACCTTGCTGGGCTCCTGCGCCGAGGGGAACCGACCCTATTTCGGCGGCGCCGCCCGTCCCGAGATCGCAGAGCCGTTGTACGACTATTTCTGCGCCCGCATGGCGGAGCATCTGCCCACGAAAACGGGCGTGTTCGGAGCGGATATGCAGATCGAGATCATTTGCGACGGACCCGTAACCATTCTGATGGACACCGAGGAGCTGATGAAAAAGTGACCGTACGCCGTATTCTTTTGGGATCCCTGGTCACAAACTGCTATCTTCTGATCTTTTCCGATCGGGTGGCGGTCGTTGATCCCGGTGACACCCCCGAAAAGATCCTGCGCTTCTGCGGGGATCTTCCCATCACAGATATTCTTCTCACCCACGGACACATCGACCACACGGGCGCATTGGGCGATCTGTGCGATCGATTCTCTCCGAGGGTATATCTGCACGAAAACGACGAGGAATTCCTCAACTGCAACCCCTTACGTTGCCCCGGCACCGACGACTACAATCCCGCGTGGCGCACCGATTTTGCTTGCACCCATCGACTGAAGGACGGGGACAAGATCTGCCTGGGGGGCGACGGGGAGGAGCTCGTGCTGACCGTGCTTCACACTCCCGGACACACCCCCGGGTCCACCTGCTTCCATTGGGAAGAGGGCGGAATTCTCTTCTCGGGCGATACCCTGTTTCAAGGCACTATGGGGCGGGTGGATTTTCCCAAGGGAGATCCCGCCGCTATGGCAAGATCCCTGAACCGCCT
>JAFPBP010000322.1 GCA_017424085.1 Clostridia bacterium | reverse complement strand
CGTTTTTTCGTGTATAATATAATATATTGTACAGAAACACCCCAAGGAGGCACCTATGCTGATCGATCTTCTGACCGAACGCTACGTCTATTCTCAGGAAGGACCCGTGATTTCGGTAATTATATACATCCTCGCCGCCGCTGTAGCATTGCTTCTGCGCCAGATCGGACAGGCACGCGGCAGAGAAATCCCATTCTCGCTTCGAACCTTCAAGGATACCGTCCTGCCCGAGTTTCCCGCCGCGCTGTGGTCGATCTTCTTTTTCCTGTTGACCGGATGCCTGAAGGCGCCCGTGCGGAAAGAAGCGAGAACCAACGACGCAAAAGTAAACAGAAAGATCTTCTTCACGCAGATTTCCTTTTTGCTGGTCGGTGCAGGAGCATCCTTTTTTCTGTATACGTCTCTGCAATTCTTTGCCAGCATCACGGGTTTCCTTTGGTGGAACATTCCCCTGCTTTTCATGAAGGCATTGACCGGCGCAAGCATATCCCTTCTGATCTTCTCTCTGATTCCTCTGCCCGACTCCGATGCGGATCTCTACCTGCGAACAAAGCCTCTGGGAGAAAAGGGTGAGGCGTTTCGCAGAAACGGGACCTGGCCCTTCTTCGTGACCTGCATTCTCGGATTCACTCTTGCCTGCCTGACCTTGCCCATGCCCTCGGGGGATGCCTCGGTCAGCGCTCTGATCACCCTGTTCCCGATTCTCTTGATCGGGGGATAAGAAGGAGTTTTTCTCATGTTATTGAATTTAGTCATGGATTTTATTGCGGGTGACCTGCCGCCGCACATGCTTCTGCTCCAATTCCTGTATTCTCTTATCGCATTGCTTCTGGTCTTCCCCGTTCACGAATTTGCCCACGGCTTTGTGGCACATCTGATGGGAGACGATACGGCGAAATATCAGGGGCGGTTGACCTTGAACCCCCTTGCCCACATCGATCTTTTCGGTTTTCTGCTTCTTCTGTTCTTCGGATTCGGTTGGGCAAAGCCCGTGCAGATCGACTCCCGCTATTTCAAAAACCGTCGTCTCGGGACCATCTGCACCGCCGCCGCAGGACCTCTGTCCAACGTGATCTTCTGTTTTATCACCTATTTGATTTACGGAATTCTGATGAGCATTTCCGTGCAGCATGGAATCGTCTGGCTGGGAGTGCTCTCCCTGCTGTTCCTGTATATGGCAACCTACAACGCAACCTTCGCCGTATTCAACCTGATTCCCGTACCGCCCCTGGACGGATCGAAGATCCTTGGAGAAATGCTCCCCCTCAAGCTGAGATTCCAATATTATAATCTGGAACGCTATTCCTCCTTCATCTTCATCGCGCTGATCATCGTCATGAACCGCACGGGATTCGTCTCCATTCTTTCCGAAGGACTGCTGGCGCTGTTTACCCCCATAGTCTACGCAATCACGGGAGGATTGTTGGGATGAGCGAACCGACCTACCGATTGGACGGCTTCGAGGGACCGCTGGACGTGCTTCTGACGCTGATCGAGCGGCACAAGATCGATATTTACAACATCGAGATCTCCCTGCTTCTGGAACAATATCTGAACTGGATGGAGGAAGCCAGGGAGCGGGATCTGGAAATTACCGCAGACTTTCTGGAAATGGCGTCGCGGTTGGTATATATCAAATCCTGCTCGCTTCTCCCCAAAACAGAAGAGGATGAGGAAGATCCCAAGCTGCTGCTGGAGCAGATGCTGATCGAATACGCAAAATACAAACGAGTTTCTCTTCAGATGCGTCCCAAATACATCGGGGACAAGATTTGTTTTCGGGAGCATCCGCCCACAGACCTTCCCAAGCCCGATTATGAAGCAGGCAAGGAGTCTTCCCTGCTGACCGAAACCTATCTGAAGCTGATCCGCAGGCACAAGGATCGGCTCCATCCGCCCAAGGAATCCATCGACAAGATCGTGAGCACCAAATTCATTTCGGTGGGAACGAAGATCGTATCGGTGATGCGAGTGCTGATCAAACGGACGTCGGCGTCCTTCAAATCTCTGTTCCGCGGAGCAACATCCCGCTCGGAGATCGTGGCGACCTTCCTTGCGCTTCTTGAGCTGATGCGAAGCGGACGCGTGGAGGTAAGCGAGTCCGAAGGAGATCAGAACCCCGAAATTCGTCTGATCCGAAATAAACCCAAGCAGGAGGAATCCTTATGAAAAATCTGACCGCGCTTCTTGAGGGAATCCTCTTTGCGGCAACCGAACCGATCAGCTCGGAGCAGCTGTCCCTGTTTCTCGGAATTGAAGAGGATGAGATCCTCACGGAGCTGATCGCCCTTCAAAAAACCTTTGACAAGGATCACCACGGAGTTCGCCTCGTTCGCCACGATAAAGACTTTCGCTTCTCGACAAAGCCCGAATACGGTGAAGATATTGCGCTGTTTTTGGCAAAGAAGCGTCCGCAGCTGTCCAACGCCGCGTTGGAGGTGCTCTCCATCGCAGCATACAACCAGCCCGTGACCAAGCCCTATATCTCCCAGATCAGAGGCGTGGCATCCTCCGAGATCGTGGATGCCTTGGAGGAAAAGGGATTGCTCCAGGAGGACGGACGGCTTGATCTTCCCGGTCGCCCCATGTCTTACGTGACCACGGATAAATTTTTGACCGTGTTCGGATTGGACTCGCTGGCGGATATGCCCCCGTTGAATCCCGAGGAAGAGTCCTTCCCTGCGGCAAATACCGAAATTCTGCTGACCGACGCGGTGGAGTGGGTACAGGACGAAAAAACGCAGACCTCCCCCGAGGATCCCCCTGCGGAGGAAATCCAATGAAGATCTTCCTTGGAATCCTCGCGGTGATCGGCGGACTTTTGGCATTGATCGCATTGATCGTAGCATTGCTCTTCATCGTTCGCTTCCGATTGATTGCAGACTACAAGAACGGCGAGCTTACAATTTGGGTGCGAATCCTCTTCTTCAAGCTCAAGCTTTATCCAAGCGAAGAAAAGGTTGCGCTACGACAGGAGTGGGAACGGCTCCGCGCTGAGCGAAGAGCGGCACGGGAGCAGAAAAAGAAGCAACCGTCACGACCTCTGACATCACCGCTAAAAAAGGCCGAGCAACAAACGCAACCCCCTCAATCGGCAAAAGCTTCCGCTCCTTCCGTTCCGACGAGAAGCAAAAAGCCCAGTCTGCAAAAGACTCTCAAAAAAGAGTTGAGAAAGGCAACGAGAGACTTCAATCTGAACGATTACCTGACCGTCATCCGGATCATCGTCACGAAATTCGTTGCAAAATTCCGCTGTGAGCGACTGATGCTTCACGCAAGCATCGGGGGCGACGATGCAATGGACATCGCAACGACCTACGGGATCGCCAACGCCGCCGTATACACGATCCTCAGCGCCTTTGAGGCGGCAGGGAATCTGAATCGTTGCGAGGTTCAGATCACCCCCGACTTCACGTCGGAGGAAACGGTTGCGGAGGGTCGGGCGGAATTCTCCTTTCACCTGACGGACGCACTCAAGTGCATCCTTGAATTGGTAGACAATTTAGACAATATACAACTGAACTGAAAAGGTGGTACAACAATGGAACCCAACAAGAAATGCGAACGTCCCTTGGAAAGCGTTATGGAGGCTTCGGTTTCCAACATCCGATCCATGATCGACGCAAATACCGTCATCGGTGATCCCATCACCACTCCCGACGGAACGACCATCATTCCCGTATCGAAGATCTCTGTGGGCTTCGTTTCGGGCGGCTCCGACTTTGCGGCGAAGAACAATCCGAAGCTCTGCTTTGGCGGAGGAAGCGGTGCAGGCGTTACCGTAACCCCCGTATCCTTCCTGGTCATCTCCCCCTCGGGTGTAGTCAACACGCTGCCTGTCGGACAGACCACGGTCACCGCCATTGACAAGATCGTAGATCTGGCGCCCGGCGTCATTGAAGAGATCAAAGAGCTGTTCAAAGACGAATAAGGCGAAAAAGCCCTCGATATCGGGCAAAAATTCCGTTTTTGTGCAAATTCAACAAGTTCGCATGGATGTGTAGACATATTTTCAATGGGAAATTTTTGTAACATTTCCGCAAACTATCTTGCGATTTTCACAAATATGGTTTATAATATAGTCAATAACTTATTTTTTAGGAGGAACTACCCATGTCCGTAAAAGTTGCTATTAACGGCTTCGGTCGTATCGGTCGGTTATGAAATGGTGAACTTCGGTACTGACACTACCGACAGCATGGACTATCCGGACGTAGCTCATCCTCTCGCTGAGGCAGTAGAGTCAGGTAAGGTAGACCTCGGAATCGCAT
>JAFPBP010000321.1 GCA_017424085.1 Clostridia bacterium | reverse complement strand
TCGGTTTTCCCAAACCCTACGTCTCCGCACAAAAGTCGGTCCATGGGGATGGGCTGCTCCATGTCGTGCTTGATTTCCTCGATACAACGGAGCTGATCCTCGGTTTCTTCAAAGGAAAAGTCTTCCTCGAAGTTTTTCTGCCATTCGCCGTCGGGGGAGAAGGCGTGGCCCTTGGTCTTCAAGCGCTGACCGTATAAAAGGATCAGCTTATCAGCCAGATCCCGTACTGCCTTGCGTGCCTTTTGCTTGGATTTCTGCCAATCGGTGCCGCCCAATCGGTTCAGCTTGACCCGAACCTCCTCGCCCGCGCCGATGTATTTTGAGATCAGATCCAGATTGTCGCAGGGAACGTACAGCGTGTCGGTCCCCGCGAATCGGATCTTGATAAAGTCCTTGATAACGCCGTCGTTTTCGATCTTGTGAATTCCGTCGTACATACCCACGCCGTAATTCTCGTGAACGATGTAGTCTCCGGGGTGAATGTCCGAAAACGCCTTGATCTTTTCGCCCCGCTCAAAGCGTGCCTTTTTCTTTCTTTTTGTTTCTCCTTTTTGACGAAGAGAAAAGACCGCTTCCTTGATTTCGGGCAGCTCGAATCCGAACGGAAGGGTATCGCACACCACGGTCACGTTTCGCTTTGCATAAAGCTTTGTCAGTTCTCTGCGGTGCTCCTCCGTGATGGTGACCACCGTGACCCGATATCCCGTATCCAGATGCTGCTCGATCTCCTGAGGCAGAGTCTGCAGGTTTGCATTTGCGGTGGGGAAGACGTTGAATTCAAAGAGCCGATCCAGGGAAAGATCGGGAATCGACGAGGGAAGCGTTTCAAAGATCTGCCCGCCCTTCAGTCGATCGGTCACTTCTGACAATGAGAAGAAATAGGGACGGTCAACGAAGACCAGCCCCTCCTCGGTCAACTGCTTCACGTCCTCTTCGGTGCGGAAGGCGAATGCCTCCAGTGTTTCCCGAACCTTTTTGTAATCAAAAACAAACAGAAGATCGTCCTTGGTCCGATAATCGAGAATGTTTGCTTTTGCGGAGTAAAACAGGGGTAAGTAGCGGTCATGGCGGGGGAGAATGCCCTGCGCCACCATCTCCGCATCGCGGCGTACCTCCGCCGTTTGAGGCAGGTTCTGCAGTTCCTTTTGCAGACTTTCCAGAACCCGTTGGGTATATTCCTTGGCCGGGGTGATGCGAAGCTGATCTTTCACCTCGGTTCGTCGTTGGGACGCCACGTCGAATACCGAGACCGAATCCACCTCCGTATCGAAAAATTCGATGCGGTAGGGCTGCTCCTCCGTGGGCGGAAAAATATCCACGATCTCCCCTCGGATGGAGAATTGCCCCGGGCCCTCCACCTTGGGAAAAGCCTCGTAGCCGTACGCAGTCAGGATCTGAGGTAAGGAATCGTAATCAAATTCTTCCCCCGTGGTAATGATCGTTTCACGGCTGTCCTCGGGCGGTTGCG
The DNA here is from genome assembly GCA_017424085.1 of Clostridia bacterium. GTDB lineage: Bacteria > Bacillota > Clostridia > Oscillospirales > UBA644 > RGIG995. Next base: position 3,138 of record JAFPBP010000321.1, on the reverse strand, counting down.
TAAGGGTGCAGAGGGCTTCCGCGGGAACGACCACGGTGCGGAAGATGCCCCGACGGATCTTTGTTAAAACGTCAAGGCGCTGGTTTTCCTCAAAACGGGACACCGATTCCATATCGCGGAAGGTGTAATCCTTGGGCGGAAAATAAAATGCGGGATCTCCCAAGGCATCCAGCGTTCGGATGACGGAACGGGCTGCCCCCTCGTCGGGCACGACAATAAACGCCCGACGGTTCAGGCGGTGCTGCAGAAGATCTGCGAAATATACCTTTTGTGTGTCAATGCCGAATACGGCGCAGGTTTTTCCCTCCTGCGCGGCGCGCTCCAGCCCCTCGTATTCGGAAAGCTTGGTAAGAGCCCCGATCAATGGGTTCATTTTTTATCTCCGTTGTATCTGCTCATGGCGTCTTCCGTGCGCCCGTCGATCATCAGGGGAATGATCTCATTGGTGTCCGCAAATCGTTCTGCGAGCTTTTTCTTTTCGGTCCCCGAGAAGGATCCGAGAACCCAATCAGCCAGATCTGTGGTGGGGTCCCCCCGATCGGAAACGCCGATGCGAAGGCGGGGGAAGGTATCGCTTCCCAGACAGTTGATGATGCTCTTCAGTCCGTTATGTCCGCCCGCACTGCCCTTCTGGCGGATGCGGATACGGTTGAAGGGAAGAGTCACGTCGTCGCAGATGACCAGCACACGGTCGGGCGCCACGTCGTAGTAATTGCATGCCTCCGCAATGGCTTCTCCCGAGGCGTTCATGTAGGTCTGAGGCTTCATGAGAAGAATTTTCTTCCCGTTCACCATGCATTCTCCGCAGAGGGCGCGGAATTTGATGCGATTGATCTTCACTCCCATCTTTTCCGCATAGGCGTCGATGGCAAGCCAGCCCACGTTGTGGCGGGTGTATTCGTAATTCTTTCCGGGATTTCCCAATCCCACGACAATCCAGTCCATAGGGGACCTCCGTAAATTTATTACATTATAACATTATACACGATTTCTTCGCAAATTTCAAGAGCCTGAATTTGAGTTTACACATTTTTGCGGATTATAGTTGGAAACAGAATGCGCTTTCTCTTGACTTTTTCCGAAAAAAAGTGTATAATGTAAGAAAATGTGGCATAAAAAGGGTGCCGGTGGGAGAAATTGCGTGCCCGAGAGCGGAAAGAATTTCTTTTACCGCAGCATGATATTGCAAATCCGAAGTTGCAATATCAAAATCTAAAGAAGAAACCATCCCTTTTTCCGCAGAAGTTTGCGAAAAAGGATTTTCGGTGGAGCGAAAAAACGGCGGACTCACCGTTTCATTCTCCCGTAAATGCGAACTGTTCCGTTCCCTTTCGTTTCTGAAAAGCGTGGGGAAGAAAGAAGGAAACCATGATCATTGCCAACACCTTTGCGGGGTTCTGCGACAGCGAAATTATCGAAGCGGCCCTGAGGAATCTTGATGCCGAGCGAACCCTTGTGATTTCAGCCAAAGAGGACGGAAGCCCATGGCTTCTCGATCGGGCGATTCTCCTGCCGGGAGACGTCACCGTAATTCTCCGCAACTGCAGCCTGAAACTTTCCGACCGTTGCCGAGACAATTTCTTCCGTTCCACCAACTGCGGACTCGGAATTGAGGATGTAAAACCGCTGCGCAACATCCGTATCCGCGGTGAAGGAACGGTAGTTCTTGAGGGCGCCGACCGTCCGAGAGCCGCGGGCGACGGGTCGAAATTTCTCTCCGATCCCTGCCCGTATCTGCGGGGGCGGTTCGTCACCGAAGAGAGCATTGCTCTTGCGGATTGGGTTCCCGCCGAGCGGAAATCCGCCGACAGGTTGACGGTGCAGGATCGCCACGGCCATTCCTTCGGCACCGATGCGGGGAAAGCGGGGGAGAGCCAAAGGGGCGATTGGCGGGGCATCGGCATCCTTCTTGCCAACGTGGAAGGTTTCGAGATTGAAAACGTGACCCTCAAGGATACCCACGGTTGGGGAATTTCTCTGGAAGGGTGCTCCTTCGGTGAGGTTCGTCGGATTCATTTCGACGACAGGATGTATAAAGTGATCGACGGCCTTGCTCATAATATGGAAAATCAGGACGGGATCGATTTGCGAAACGGTTGCCACGATATTCTTCTTTCCGATATTACAGGCAGAACCGGGGACGACGTGGTTGCTCTGACTGCCATTGCCCGCGACGATGGCTATCGGGGCGGAGGCCTCTGTACCACCCACGTGATGCAGCACGATTGGTCCGAGCGGGATCGGGGGATTTACAACGTCACCGTCCGCAACGTGGTTGCAACCTCCTGCTGCTGTTATCTTGTTCGACTTCTTGCCGTTAATTCCAAAATACGAAACGTTGTCGTTGACGGGATCGTGGATACGGCAACGGAACGGGATCACTGGGGCGCTATCCTTCTCGGAGAGCCGGATCACGAATACGGGGTCAATCCCTCCGACGGGATCGACAGTGTGACCGTGACCAACGTGATCAGCAATGGCCACGGAAGTGCGGTGCGAATCCTCGGCGGAATCGAAAATAGTGTGATCTCCAACGTCATCAATAAGAACCCGCAAACCGAATGTATCGAGGTTCGGGAAGGTGTTTCTCCGAAGCAAATCATCATTTCTAACGCCATTACCGTTCAATAAGTTCCGTAGAAGTTGCAAACTTGTGAATAAATTATTGCTTTTTTATTACATTACGGAAAAAAACTTGCGTTGCACGGAAAAATGTGTTATAATATCTGTTGGCAATCAAATATGCTTATAATTAAAACAATTCACAATAGGAGGAAACCACATGAGCACTAAGTACGTGTATTTGTTCTCTGAAGGGAACAAGGACATGCGTAACCTGCTGGGCGGTAAGGGTGCTAACCTTGCCGAAATGACCGCAATCGGTCTCCCCGTTCCCCAGGGCTTCACCATCACCACCGAAGCCTGCACCCGTTACTATGAGGACGGCAAGCAAATTGCTCCCGAAATCATGGCGGAAATCGAAGAAAACATCGTTAAGATGGAAAGCATCACCGGTAAGAAGTTCGGCGATAAGGAAAATCCCCTTCTCGTTTCCGTTCGTTCCGGCGCTCGCGCTTCCATGCCCGGTATGATGGACACCATCCTCAACCTCGGTCTGAATGAAGACGTTGTTGAAGC
>JAFPBP010000320.1 GCA_017424085.1 Clostridia bacterium | reverse complement strand
GGTATTTATTTCGCATTCTTTTGGGCGGAATTCTGGGATTTTTAACCGTCGGAAACGTGGTTGGCATGGTTTTCGAGCAATGCCCCGTGATTGCAACGACGGTGTTTTGTTGTGCCGCATTGGCGGGAATGGTTCACTTATGGAAGGATTGCACCACAGTGTCGCTCGGAGGGATTGTTTGCTTCATTTTAGGCGTTGCTTGCGTTTTTGCGGTGGATCTGGCGCCCGCACAAGCCGAACCCTCTCCCCTGTTTGCCGCACTCTGCGGGATTGCTGTGGCTGCGGGGATCATTTTGCCCGGGATCAGCACCTCTCACTTATTGATGTTGTTCGGTTGGTATGATGCGGTCGTTTGTCTGCATCTGAAGGAATTACTTCCGTTAGGGTTAGGCGTAGTCATAGGACTTCTCTTGTTAACAAAGCCTCTGGTTGGGTCAATGTCCCGTTACCCCTCGGAATGGTCACTTGCCTTGCTTGGTTTTTCTTTAGGATCTCTGCGGCCGCTGATCTTGCCCTGCTTTACGGCGCCGAATGCAGACTCACATCCGATTATCCAGCTGGGAACGGGGCTCGTTTTGGGGGGTATGGCGTTTCTTTGCCTTTTGCAAAATCGACAGGATGGTGAAAAAATTGTAACACTATAGCACATCCTATTGACATATTCAACCCAAAGTGGTATAATAACAACAGAAAACGACCCCGAAGGCTTTAATTCGGTGCGGGACACCGACAAGATTTATGGCAATTCGCCCGAGGGGACGTGATTCCCTGCGGAGAAATGAGAATCTTGTCGAAGGACAAGATTTTTTTATGCAATAAAAAGACGGAGGAGCCCCATGCTGACGGTAAAGGCAAAGCTCATGGACGAAGGCGCTATGCGTCGGACGTTGGTACGTATGGCGCACGAGATTGTGGAAAAGAACGACAGTGCAGAGCGGTTGTGCTTTATCGGGATCCATCGAAGAGGCGTTCCTCTGGCAAAGGAGCTTGCGCAGAACGTCAGCCGATTTTCGGGGATTCCCTGCGACGTGGGCTCGGTGGATATCATCCTCCACAGAGACGATCGTACGGAGGGCGCCGTTGACCCTACCGTAACCAACACGAAGATCGATTTTTCCATCGAGAATCAGACGGTGATTCTGGTGGATGACGTGATCTTCACGGGAAGAACCATCCGCGCAGCCATGGATACTTTGATGTCCAAGGGGCGCCCCGCAAAGATCCAGCTGGCAGTGCTGATTGATCGCGGGCATCGGGAGTTACCCATCCGTGGGGACTATGTTGGGAAAAACGTTCCCACGTCCCGCAAGGAGCGGATCTCCGTTCGGGTTTCCGAATACGACGGAGAAACGGGCGTGTACGTTTGTGCGCCCCAGGAAAACTGATACAATAATACGAAGGTATTTTGTATATAAAAAATTGGGAGGAAGTATCATGAAACTTCGCTACAACGTTGAAGATCGTCCGCCTTTTGGTAAAATGGTGATCTTCGCACTCCAGCAACTGCTCGCAATTCTTGCGGCAACCATCGCAGTCCCCGCAATCGTCGGAAACGGCATGACCGCTTCTGCTGCCATGTTCGGCGCAGGCGCAGGCACGCTGATCTATTTCCTGTTCACCAAGGGTAAGAGCCCCGTATTCCTCGGTTCGTCCTTTGCGTTCATCAACTCCATGTTCGCAGCCTTTGCAGGCGGCGTATCCATGCACCTCGGTTTCCTGGGCTTGATCATCGGTGCCATCCTTGCAGGTTTGGTTTACGTGATCATCGCCATCGTGGTCAAGTTCGTCGGCGTTGACTGGATCAACAAGCTGATGCCTGCTGTCGTCGTCGGCCCCACCGTTGCCATCATCGGTCTTTCTCTTGCAGGAAACGCCGTAAAGGATCTGCAGACTGCCGATGCAGGCGGTTCTTCCTACGTTGCCATCATCTGCGGCCTTGTAACCTTGGCTGTGGTTATGCTCTGCTCCACCTACGGCAAGAAGATGGTTTCTCTGATTCCCTTTATCATCGGTATTGTTGCGGGTTATATTGTAGCCCTGCTCTTCACCGTGATTGGCATTGTTGCCGGTCTGGACGCTCTGAAGGTGATCGATTTTGCTCCCTTCCAGGCTCTTGTTGCCGACGGCATCAATCTGGGAACCTTTATCGTTCTGCCCACGGATCTTAGCTTCCTCACCGCTTGGAAGGGCTTTGATCAGCTGACCGTTGAATACATTCTGACCCTGGTCGCCGCTTACGTTCCCGTTGCCTTCGTGGTTTTTGCGGAGCACATCGCAGACCACAAGAACCTCTCCTCCATCATTGACAGAGACCTGCTGAAGGATCCCGGTCTGTCCAACACTCTTCTGGGCGACGGTATCGGCTCCATGGTCGGTGCTCTGTTCGGCGGTTGCCCCAACACCACCTACGGTGAATCGGTCGGTTGCGTTGCAATCACCCGTAACGCTTCGGTTGCCACCATCGTTACCGCTGCCATTGAGGTTCTGATCGTTTCCCGTATCGCTCCCTTCATCGCATTCCTGGATTCCATCCCTGCGTGCGTTATGGGTGGCGTTTGCATCTCCCTCTACGGCTTCATTGCCGTCTCCGGTCTGAAGATGCTCCAGAAGGTTGACCTGAACAAGAACCGTAACCTGTTCGTGGCTTCGGTTATTCTGATCTGCGGAATTGGCGGCTTTGCTATTTCCTTCGGTCAGGTCACCATTACCACCGTTGCTTGCGCCCTGATCCTTGGTATTCTCACCAATACCATGCTCGCCAAGGAAAAGGACGAAAACGCTTCGGAGGAATAATTTCATAAAAAGCAATGCGGCGACATCCGGCAGGATGCCGCCGTTTTTTTTCTGAGAAAAGCCACCGAGAAAAACCTCGGCGGCTTTTTACGTTTATCGAACGACGGAGGAGTGACTGTAAATGTAAAACTCCTCCTGACTGGGCATCCACTTCTTTTCCTTGGGCGCAAAGGTTGCATCGAAGG
>JAFPBP010000319.1 GCA_017424085.1 Clostridia bacterium | reverse complement strand
CTGTCCGAAATGTTCGGCGTTCCCGTCATCGGAAGCATTTATATGCCCCTTAAAAAGAATACCAAAATCGATCGTTGGATCCTCGGTCTGTTCCGAAAATCCCCCTCTTGGTTTACCGATGACATGCGGGTCTCCATGATGTGCACCGACGTTACTCTTGCCGCCGCAAAGCACGAGGTCAAGCATCTTCATCTGACCAGCTCCTGCCCCGATAAATTCGTGGTCAAGACCTTGTCTCTGTTCTACAAGAATTTGCAAGGCTCCGCCGAACGAGTTTCCTGCGGGAACAGCGTTGTGTATAATTCCGAAGCATTGGAGCAGATGGCTGCTGCCGACGGCGTGGTGCTCGTCGAGCGCTTGGATATTTCCACCTACGACGACATCCGCAAGGAGATCTATTTCTGCAATCGGTATCAGATCCCCGTTCTCGGTTGCATTGTTATTGAGTGATTTTGCCATATCAAAGAAACGCCCGAAGTGATTTCGGTCGTTTCTTTGCGTAGCGGCATTTTTCTCCGCCGTTGGGCTCGTTCCCATCACACTATACAACGGAAGGAAGTTTTGAATTGAAACGATTTTCAGATCTGTTTTCGGGAAAAATGCGAAAGATAGCGCTGTTTTTCATCGATGCGGCATTCTGCTTCTCCATCAACGTTTTGTACGTGATCCTTCAGACCGTTACGGGAAGCTTCCCCGAAGTTAATCAGTATTATTGGCAGAACGTGTTGATCATCCTTTGCGTGGTCATGTTCGTGCGCTTCCTGTTCGGCGCATATCTGAACGTGTGGCGCTTTGCCGATACCCGTGCCTATCTGAACCTGGTCATCGCCGATGCGATCAGTGCGGTTCTGTCCTGGGGTATTGCCCGTCTTTGCTCGGTCTCCATGGGGCTTCTTTATCCCGTGACCGTGGTTTCCCTGTCCTGTCTTATGTCTTTGGGAGCCCGCTTCTCCTATCGGGTTCTCTATAAGTGGTTGAAGCGCCGTCGCTATAAGGGTCTGACCGAAAAGGTCCGCGTTGCCATCATCGGTGCGGGTCAGCTGGGGGTCTATCTTGCCCGCGAGCTGAGCGGAAACCCAAAATCCCATTATCAGCCCATGTGTTTTATCGACGTGGACCGGTCCAAGATCGGCGGAACCATTTCCGGCTTGCCCGTCCGCAGCGAAGACGATGCCTCCAAGATCTTCTCCGATCTTGGCATTCAGGAGGTCATCATCGCCATCTCCAAGGGGGAAGACGTGATCAACGATCTGTATACCCGCTATTCGGAGCTGGGGTGCCGAGTCAAGATCTACGACCTTCCCATTCAGGAAAAGAATAAGAGTAAGGCGTCGGACAATCCCCGCCGCGTGATCCGTGAATTCTCCATTGAGGATCTGCTGTTCCGTAAGCCCATGAGCTTTGATACCTCCGAGGTCTTCTGGTTTTATGCCAAGATGACCGTTCTCGTGACGGGCGGCGGTGGGTCCATCGGAAGCGAGCTGTGCCGTCAGATCGCAAAGTGCAGACCCAAGAAGCTGATCATTTTCGATATTTACGAGAACAACGCCTACGAGATCCAGCAGGAGCTGATCCGTGAATACGGTGATAAGCTGGATCTTGCCGTGGAGATCGGCTCGGTTCGTGACCGCAAGCGTCTCGATTGTGTTTTCCGCAATTACCGTCCCGACGTGGTTTTCCACGCGGCGGCGCACAAGCACGTTCCCCTCATGGAGCACAGCGGTGCGGAGGCAATTAAGAATAACGTGGTCGGTACGTATAACACCGCCGATATGGCAGAGCGCTACGGCGTCAAGAAATTCGTTCTCATTTCCACCGACAAGGCAGTCAATCCCACCAACATCATGGGTGCCTCCAAGCGCCTTTGTGAAATGGTCATTCAATGCCGTACTGACAGTAAGACCGTCTTTTCCGCCGTTCGCTTCGGCAACGTGCTCGGCTCCAACGGTTCCGTCATTCCTCTCTTTAAGCGCCAGATTGCCAACGGCGGTCCCGTCACCATTACCGATAAACGCATCATTCGTTATTTTATGACCATTCCCGAAGCCAGCCAGCTGGTCATGCATGCGGGTGTCCTTGCGGAAAAGGGTCAGCTGTTCGTCCTTGATATGGGGCGCCCCGTCCGCATTTACGATCTTGCGGTGAACATGATCAAGCTGATGGGCTATGAGCCCGGACGAGACATCGAGATTCGCGAGATCGGGCTTCGTCCCGGTGAAAAGCTGTACGAAGAGCTTCTGATGAAGACCGAGGAGCTGGATAAGACTGCCAACAGCATGATCTTTGTGGAAAAGGATACCCCCCTTACCCGCGAGCAGGTTGACGAAAAGCTGCAGATCCTTGCCGATGCCGTGGATGCATCCCGCTATGATCTCGGCTCCGATAAGATCAAGGCAGCCATCATCAAGACCGTCCCCACCTTCGTGGATCCCGACCTTGTGAACCGCAATGCCGCAAAGTCGGAGGAAATGAAGATGGCGGCATCTGCAAAATAACGGGAGAAGCCGATATGCCCGCTTGGTCGTTGTTGTTCGTTGAGATCGTCGGAACGATTGCCTTTGCCATTTCGGGCGCCATGCTCGGATTGGAAAAGAAGATGGATATCTTCGGTATTTCGATCCTTGGCTTGGTGACTGCCGTGGGCGGCGGCGTGATCCGTGATCTGGTGTTGGGGCTGACTCCTCCCAACGTTTTTCGCAATCCCGTTTATGCTCTGATCGCCATCGGCGTTTCGATGATCGTGTTCCTTCCCTTTGTGCGAAGGCTCTTTTCGAAGATCCGTCGGTTGTACGATTTTCTGATCCTTTTTATGGATTCCCTCGGCTTGGGTATTTTTACCGTGGTGGGGGTCCGAACTGCCTATAACGCAGGCTTTCATGGGATATTCCTCCTTCTGTTTGTCGGAGTAATTACCGGTGTGGGCGGAGGGATCCTGCGGGACGTGATGGCAGGGAATACGCCCTACGTCTTCGTCAAGCATTTCTACGCCTGCGCCTCCCTCATCGGTGCGTTCGTCTGCATTCTGCTCTGGAGCATTGCGGGGGAGACCCTGTCCATGGCGGTCGGTGCGGCGGTGATTTTGGTGCTTCGCTTTTTGGCGGCGCATTTCCATTGGGAGCTTCCCAAAGCATCTCTTTGATCTTTCAGAGCATCCGTTTGTTTTCGGATGCTCTTTTTTCTTGACATTTATTCCCGAATGTGCTATAATATAGGAAACAAATTCCGAGAAAGGACAACTTGTTATGTCTGAATACAAAATGAAACTTACGCAAGATCAGCTTGACATTCTGGAAGGGAAACAGGGCGAAACGCTTGCGAAGGTCATGAAGACCCTCGTGCTTTACGGGGAAACCTTCGGTGCCGAAAGCATGGTTCCCGTAACGGGGAAAATGGGGCATCTGGTAACCAGCTTCGGCTTCGGTGTCATGAAGCCCGTGTTTGCCCTCATGGATCGCCTCATCGAGGATGGTGCCGTCTCCAAGCAGGCGTTTACCGTGGACCCCAAGCCCATGGACAAAAACGTTCCCTCCTCGCTTCTGGAGGATATCGTGTTCAAGGCGATCATGTATTCCGCGCAGAAGCCCTACGATGAGCAGCTTCGCAAGATGGGCATCGAAAACAGCGATGCCTACACCTGCACCTGCTATCTCAACGAGGTGGGCAATACCCCCCAAAAGGGCGATATTCTTTCCTGGGCGGAGTCCAGCGCCGTGGTTTACGCAAACTCCGTTCTCGGTGCCCGTTGTAACCGCAATTCGGGGATCATCGACCTGTTCGGCTCGATCTTGGGCTACGTTCCCAATTTCGGACTTCTTACCGACGAAGGTCGAAAGGCAACCTGGATCGTGGAGATCCGTACTACCCAAAAGCCCGAGGCTCAGCTTCTCGGCTCCGCCATCGGTATGAAGGTTATGGAGGAGGTCCCCTACGTGAAGGGTCTGGATCAATGGATCGGCTCCGAGCTGAACGACGATGCCAAGGCGTATCTGAAGGATTTCGGTGCTGCCTGTGCCTCCAACGGCGCCGTAGGCTTGTATCACATCGACCGTCTGACCCCCGAAGCCGTAGAGTCGGGCGAAGGCTTGATCACCGAGAACGCCAAGGTTTACGTCATTGACGACGCCGAGCTTCAGCGCATTCGGGATAATTACCCCGTCATCTGGAAGAATCCCGACGCCGAGCCCAAGCTTTGCTTCATCGGTTGCCCCCATCTGACCTATTCTCAGCTGGTGGATTGGACCGAAAAGGTTGCCGCAAAGCTGGCGGAAAACGGCTTGACCAAGGTGACTGTTCCCACTGTCTTCACCGCAGCTCCCGCCGTTGTGGAGAAGTTCAATCAGACTCCTCTTGCGGAAAAGCTGAAGGGCATGGGCGTGGTGCTCAGTTATATCTGCCCCCTCATGTACATGAACAATCCTCTCTGCGGCAAAAAGCCCGTCATTACCAATTCCAACAAATTGCGTACCTACACCACCTCCCGTTACTACACCGACGCGGAGATTCTCGATCGCATCACAAAGGAGGTCAAATAAATGAAAACCTTTCAAGGACGCGTCGTCATTG
>JAFPBP010000318.1 GCA_017424085.1 Clostridia bacterium | reverse complement strand
GTTACCCTCCCGCACGCCCGTGCAGTTGACAAATCGGACCGTTTCGTAATTTCCGTTGATCTTTACGGTCAGATCGTGGATCTTATCCTCAAAAAGATTCCAGAGCCCCACGCTCAAAGCGGAATCGTCTTGCTTTACCAGTGTGTACAGATAGGGATGATTCCCCTCCGCATAGGCGGGCAAGGGGGTGCCCGAAAGCCATTCGATCTGGGCGACCAGCAACCTTCGCAGAGCGTACCCGTTCAGATAGCCCGAGTTCTTCGCCTCACGTCCGTAGAGAATCGCCGCGTTGAAGGGAAAGACGAGAAACCGTTGCCTCTGCTGATTCTCATAGCGGAAGATCCCCGACAGGCGGGTTTCCCCCGATACGAACTGCGTCAAGATTTGGGCGCCCTGCTTGGGTCGAACGGGAGACGGAGATACAGCGCCGCTGATGCGGACGTATTCGTCCTCCTCGGGGAAGTATTGCAGCGCGCCTCCCAAATAGGATGCGCTTAGCGCTCCTTCCGCTTTTTCTTCCGAAAGTCCCACGTCAATGCCCCGCTCGGTCAAAATCTTTGCCGCGGGCAGGTCCAAAATGCAGCCTTGCGACAACAGCTCCAAGGGCACGTGCCGTGCGTTTTCTCCAAAAATAATTCTGACACCTGCGCCCTCGTAGGCGGTGGGCAGGTTGTTTTTGATTGCAAGATCCGCCGATGCGTTGTAATTTCCTGCGCTGTGATCCAAGACCTTCAGCGGCGGTGTATCTCCCAGATCTGCCTGCCGAAGCAGGTGGGGCGCCAGATAGGGAACCACGCCCACGGCGGTTTTCCCGCGGAACAGCTCCTCAATCTCCTCGTACAGGGACAGATTTTTTGCCCATGCGTCGGCATATCCCTGCTCGTAGTAGACGTCGGAGGCGTAATCGAAGGCGTATTTCAAGATCCCGTCGTTGCTTCCGTCGGCACGCAGGATTTGATCAAAGCATTCCAGATAGGAGGCGGGGCAATAGAAGCGGGGGCGGGGATAGGTATCTCCCTCGGAGATCCGCTCGATCCCCCAAGTTTTGCTGACGTGATTTTCCCACCGTTCCAATTCCACGGAGGTGCCCACCGTGTCTTTTCGGTTGGAGTAAGAGTGATAGGGTGCGCCGAAGGTGCGAAGGAAGGGGGCATTTTTTCCTGCAAGGATCCGTACCAGGGTTTCCGGGTCCGCACCGTCCGCATCCCATAGATAATAGGTTGCGCAAACTCCCATGCGAATGGAGTCGTCGATTTCATCTATCGCCTTGCGAAGAGCACGGGCAACGGAATACAGGCTTTCTCCCTGCACCTTCATCCAGACGTCGCGGTATTTATTTGCTCCTCCAGTAAAGGCACGGCGATACCATTCCTCTGCGGTCAACTCTTCGCCTGCCTCTCGGTTCATCCATTCCACGTGGGCACGGCAGACACAGCCTCCGTTCATGCGGAAATCGTCGTCCAGCAGGATCAGATCGGGAGACAGCCTTGCCGCATCCTGCACCCAACGGCACAGATCGTCAAGGAACCGTTGATCCGTGGGACAAAAGGACGCTACCGTTCCCTTGTTTGGGATCTTCATCCTGCGGTATGGTGCTTCGCATCCCTCGGGGTATTGGGTCACCTGATCGTGCCCCAGCGTTTCCCCGATCCAGATGACGATACCAAATCCCTCTTTGCGGAAGAATTCCACCATCTCCTTCAGTCGTGCCAGCGTTGCGGGGGACGAGAAGGGGTAGGGGAGATCCCGATTGACGGCAAGGGCGATCCGATCTGCCTTGCAGCGGCGAAGCTCCCGCAAGAGATGATATTTGTCAAAGTGTCC
>JAFPBP010000035.1 GCA_017424085.1 Clostridia bacterium | reverse complement strand
GTCGGATCGCACGCCAGCTGGCGCTCAACCGTGCCGAGCAGAAGAATGCCGCAAAGCGAGGCGGCGGGCAGTATGCGGAGGTGGTGGAGGAGCTGAGCGAATGCCTCTCCGATGCCGCCGTGGCGGATTTCTCCGATTCGCTGGCGTTGCAGACTGCCTTGAACGGATTTCTGCGCTCGTTGCCCCTCGAGGCGCGGCGCGTGTTCCTGAGGCGCTATTGGTATACCGCGTCTATTTCCGAGATCGCCCAATTCTACGGCATGAGCGAAAGCAAGGTCAAATCGTTGCTTCTTCGCACCCGCAACAAACTGAAACTTTATCTTGAACAGGAGGGAATTGACGTATGAACGGAAAGCTTTTGCTGGAAGCGCTCAACGGCGTGGATTTCGATCTGGTCGAGGACGCCGAAGCCGTCCCCCGTCGTCGCACGTCCCTTTGGATGCGGATGGGCATGGTTGCGGCAGTCTGCGTTCTTGCGCTGGCAGGGGCTTACCTGCTTTTTCGGCAGCCTCCCGAGCCTCCCATTGACGTGGTCCTGCCTCCCCATACCGACACGTCTGATACGTCCACCGACACAACCACCGACACTCTGACCGACACAACTACCGATACGAACACCGAACACACACAAACCGACACCTCCTCCGACTCTTCCTCCGACCCCAACGACAGCTACCCCCTCTATCCCTTTGATATCACGGTCTCGGTTCCCGAATACACGATCCCCGATGGGAATCGGTTCCCCGTATACGTGAAAGAGGACGACGATCTGTCCGACGGTCCCGACGACCCCATGGGCCCCGAAGCCCCCGAAGACCCCGAAGGACCCGACGATCCGATTCCTCCCTCCACGGGAGTTCTCGAATTTCCGATTCAGAACTCTCGTCCGTATGGGTATGGGTCCTATATCCATTATCAGAACCAAATTCTGGGGGCACCCGAAGGGTTATCACTGATCCGTTATCCCGTGGGGGATGAGATCGTTCTTTTCCAATATGGTTCCAGCCGCGTGATCAACGATCTGAATTATGAGGATGTCTTGGGAGAACGATTGATTCAGGACGTGTACTATTCCGAAGACTCCGCTCGTTCCAAGGTTCTGGTTCTTCTTCGGGGGACGGGAATGATCGTGGAATTCCGCGATACAGCTCCCGATCTTACGGGAACGAATCTGGGAAAGGAAGCCGTGATCGAGCGGGCGTATGAGCATCTCGTATCCATCTACGGGAAGGACTTTGCCGAGACTTTGGAAATGACCTCCGCGAGTATCAAATGGTACAACGGTGGCTGGAATTCTTACGAAATTAACTATCGCCGCATGTGCGGAGATCTTCCCACGGGAGAAGAGATCACCCTGCATATTAGCAACACGGGTGCTTTGATTTCTTTGACCTCCAAAAAGCTCGGACTGTATCAGGGGGTCGATCTGGAGGCTCTGGACCGTCGCGTTCAGACCGTTCGGAAGACGCTGGATCCCTACGGCGAAACGATTTGGGATCTTTCCCTGGAACGCCACCTGGACGAGCGGATCTATCTTTCCTTCTCTGTTGGAATCACGTTTTATTGGATCCGTCTTGCCTGATTCGGAAAGGAGCGTAATATGAAACGTTTGTTATCTCTTCTCTTATCCATGATCCTTTGTGCTGCGTTGCTCTGTTCTTGTGCTGTGCCCGAATCCCCCGATTCCGATCATAGCGCTTCCGCAGATGCAACCACCGATACTGTCACCGACCAATCCTCACAGACCGCACCCTCCGATGCGACCGACACCGTCACAGATCAGTCTTCCGTCTTTTCGGAAACGGACACCTCCGCCACCGATTCGGTGATCGACGGCACTTCCACCTCCTCCGAGACCGACGTGACCGATTCTGTTACCGACACCTCTTCCGCGACCGATTCTGTCACCGAGCCCGAGCCCGAGGTGCTTGGACCCTATGAATTCCCCCTTGACGGACCCGTTTCCGAGGGTGACGTGATCACGGGATACGTGGTCGCGGTGCAGGGAGAGACCCGCTCCATGCGAGGGGTTCTTCTCGTGGACGATCGGTACGTGGAAAGCGTTGGTGCCAAGGCGGTCAATCTGCGGGTGAGTTATCTTGCGGAGCTGTATCTGACCGAGGGAATGCACATTGCCGTGGAGGTGGGGCAGGTGGATGATTCCGAGCCCGTTCTCCGAATCGTTGCCGCCACCGTCTGGGGGGTGCCCCGTGAGGGAGGCCTCTATGATACCTACCGCCCCAGAGGATATATCCCCGAGCTTTTGGAGTATTATTACCGCGAGGATTATGCGGGATTCACCGACGGCGTTTACAATCAACCGATCCTTTATACCCATGGGGGGAAGGATGACGGCGATCTTGGAATCTATCGCGTGATCAAGATCGAGGACGGGATCGTGCATCTTGCGGGATTCTCTCCCTTTTACGATCCTCATGAGATCATCTTCTATTTCATTTTGGGCGATTTCAAGGAGCGGAGCAATCTTTCTCCCGGCGATCACGTGAAATTCTCCGCCTCCGCCTATCACGGCACCGACAGCAGCGAATTGATCTACGGAAAAGATCTCAAGACCTTCCGCGTCTTGTCCGAGTCCGAGGTGAAGAAGCTGTATCGCTGAGGACGCCGCAAACCCTCAAAATGACAATACGATCGGTTCAGAAATTCTCTCTCTCTCTCTCGATGTTTGGGAATATTGACGAAAACCGAGGCGCATTTTCGATTTTTTGCGACCGACGTTTGTGAAAAACTCACAAAATTCCACTTTTTAATCGTGAATTATTGACAGTGAACTGCTTTTATGCTATAATATAAGTATAGTAGCATCATAATACCATCCGAAAACAACCTCGCATCGTGAATCCTTCAGGTCCTCAATCCGAGACCTCAACGGTCTCGATGCGAGATTTTTTATTACAACGAAAGGAGCGCCCCCTATGAAAAAAATTCTTGCCCTGATCCTTGCAGCCCTGATGAGCCTGTCTCTTCTCTGTGCCTGCACCGACACCCCCGACACCCCCTCTGTTGGCGGCAGCACCGATTCCTCCGTTCAACAGAGCACCGAATCCGAAACCGACGTTTCTTCCTCCGATACGGTGACCGACACGGACGACGCTCCCACTTCGTCGGTGACCGATACCTCTACCGATGCCACCAATTCTACGGAAACCACCCAAACGACCGATACCACCCAAACCACCGACACCGAATCTACCACCACCACCCATCCGGTGGCGAACGAGGTGCTTACTTCGGTGGGGACTCTGCGGAGAGGCGACACCATTCGCGGTACCGTCCTTGAAGTTTTCGTCAGCGGAAACGTTCGTTATGCGCGGACCGCGCTGGAGCAGACCGATGCGGAGACCATTCCCTTTGACGTTGCTCTGATCGTCTGCAATTCGAGCCTCCCCACCTTGCACGCAGGGATTTCCATCAGCTTCAGCGTTGATAACATCATTCGGCGCGGGGAAGAATATCTCTTTTCGATTTCACGTGTTGAGTCCGTGGCTCCCGTGAAGATCAATTACGAAGCACCTGCCGTGACTCATATTCCCGAACAGTGGGAGTTTTACGAGCCTGCGGATTATGATGACTATTTCCTCTATCAGGGAGTAGTTAAGGATGGCGTGAAGGGGACCGTCGTCAAGAAGGAAACGGCGCTTTATTTCCGCATCGTTGACTTTGACGGAATGAATCCCTTGCTGGTTCCCGTTCCCAATTTCACCAAGGGTGAAAGCGCTGTTTTGACTCCCACGCATACGATCAACGGCTTGATCCCCGATGCGGAGGATTTGAGAACCGGCGACTACATCGTTCTTGCCTATCGGAAAGCCACCACCTACGGACCCTATACGGTTATATCTCCGGAGGATATTCTCTATCATGCAGAAATTACCTCGGGTAAGGAAGAACTGTATCAGCGCACCTCCGATCCCGACTACGATGCTCTCGGCGGACGCCTGCAGGAGGGGTATTACTTCTACGCCCGCGTGACGAAGGTTTCTTCCTCCAACCGCTTTACCGTGGAAATGATGCCCGAGATCTACGGCTTCTCCGTGGGCGAAAAGGCGTATGTGGAGTTGCCCGACCACGAGATCTTAGTCAGGAAGGGAGAGTACGTGGGGGTTCGCGTAAAGAGCGTGAAGAGCGGAAAAACCCCGACCATCATCGCTTCCTCCGTTGTTGTGGGCGATTTTCAGATCATCGAGAACATCATTGACTTCACCTTCTGGACCCGTTACGCAATTCCCGACATTTCTCTTTTCACCTTCCCCAAAAATTTCCCCGAATTCCCCAACGGTGAAATTCCCAAGGACGTGTTCGGCGAACCCGAAAAGTGGTCCTTCTCCGATTATTTCCGCGTCGTTCGGGTGGAAGGCTCCATCACGTATCTGGCGGCATGTCTGGGAACGCCCAAAAATACCGTTACCGTCGCTGTCGTCGGAAAGCTTCCCCTTTCGCTGAAAGCGGGGGACCACCTTTACCTGGAAGGAGATCAGTACTATCTCAAGAATATCGACGGAATCCGTTTCTGGGCGATTCCCGCAGATGCCATCACCGAGGCGAAGAAGGTTACGGGAGACGATCGCTACGCTGCATATCAGTTGACCTGGGATAAGCCCGTGATCTACCTCTATCCCGAGGAAGATACGGTCTGCTCCGTGAAGGTGGATCTGGACGGAGAGTTGACCTGCACCTATCCCGATCACGGTACTGCAGGCTGGCAGAATTTTATCGCCAAGCCCGACGGCACGCTGATCTTCCCCGACGGCAGAGAATACTACTGCCTCTATTGGGAAGGAAAGGGCATGATGGATCTTGACCTGTCCCGCGGCTTCTGCGTGAAGGGAAGCGACACCGCCGCATTCCTGGAAAAGATCCTTGCTGAGATCGGCTTGACTCCCCGCGAGGCAAACGAATTCATCATTTATTGGTTGCCCCTCATGCAGAACAATGAGTACAACCTCATTTCCTTCCAGCACGAAGCCTACACTTCTGCCGCGCGCTTGGAAATTACCCCCACCCCCGACAGCCTCCTGCGGGTCTACATGGTCTATCAGCCCCTGGATGCACCCGTGGAGATCGAGCCTCAGACCTTCGAACCCTTTGAACGCAAGGGCTTCACCGTGGTCGAATGGGGCGGCGGAAAATTATCGTAACTCATAACACACACAAAAAAACATTACGAAAGGAGCGCCCCTATGAAAAAGATCCTTGCCATCCTGCTCGCTCTGCTACTGAGCCTGGCTCTCTTTTGTGCCTGCACCGAGCAGCCCCCCGAGCCAACTGATACTTCCGTCAACTCCGAAACGAGCTCGCAGACCGACACTGATCAGGTCGGCACCACAGACACGGTGACCGACACGGACACCGATTCTTCGGATGCAAGCACCTCGGGTACCAACACCGAGATGCAGGACAGCGAAAACCTGCAGAATATCGGAACCCTCAAGATCGGCGATGAGATCCGCGGTGTGATCGTTGATACTATGGACGAGGGGAAGAGCGCTCTCGTTGCTCTGGACGGAGCCCGCGTTTCCGCTACGGGCGTTCAGAAGGTCGTGATCTCCATTCCCTCGGATCCCTCCATCGTGTTTCATACGGGTGTTGGGATCTCCGCTGCCGTGGAATCCATTGCTTACAAGTCCTCTCTGTATCGTGTTACCGTATCTCATCTGATCAGCGTTCAGCCCATGTCGACGCATATTTCCTATGAAGCCCCCAAGCATTATCCCGATCTGTGGGAGTATTACGTAGACGTTTCGGGGCGGGACATCGGAGATTTGCTCAAGCAAGAAGTTGTGTATCTGCGCTTGATCGGAATTGATTCCAGTCGGTATCTTTTTGCCAAGGTCCCCAACTATTCCAAGAACGAAACCCTTTCTTTGCGCGCAAATATTCTTGTGATCGGTGAGTTCGTTAACCGTGCAAATCTGGTCCCCGGTGATTACGTCCGATGTGTCATTCGACAATCCACTTACCAAAACGGTACGACGATTGTCGTTGAGGGGAATGATGTTCGCGGTTGCGAGAAGGTCACGGACCAGGAAGAAATCTACTATTATAAGGGAAGTTTGATGTACGAGGAATCCTTCATTCCCGGAGATCACATCGGCGGAACGATTCTGAGCGTGGATGAGAACGGGAAGTTCAAGATTCAGGTATCTCAGAACTACGTGGAAAAATTCGGGGAGATCGCATACGTCACCCTGCACGAGGATTATTACATCCCCCATATGAGTAGTGGTTCTCTGGGAGCAACCATTCACAACGGTGTGAAAAAGGGTGATTCTTATGAGATCGTCGCTTCTCGGATGACCCTTTCCGTGCAGGAAGGAAAGTGGGAACAGCTTTACGTTGAGATTCCGAAAATTCACCTGTTTTTCTTCCCTGAGAATTTCCCCGATCTCTCCAGTGGAGTTTACGAGGGAGATTTGAAATCGTATACGATGGGAATGTTTGATTACTTCCGTGTGGTTAAGATCGAACCGAAGGTGATTTATCTTGCAAGTCACGCGACGTCCAAGCTTAAGGTGGATGCCGCAATCCTTGGGGCGTATGAGAACACCCTGAAGGTGGGCGACGTGATCAAGCTTCTGGCTACGAATGAGTATCTGGATCTGGAAGCCGGGATCTATATCTATAAGGCAGAGGAAGTGGAATATGCCACGCCGATTTCGGATATGGAAGCAAGTCATGCTCTCATCGGAGAGCCTCTGAAGCCCGTCATCTACCTTTATCCCGAGGAAGATACGGTTTGCTCCGTAAAGGTGGATCTGGACGGAAAGTTGACCTGCACCTATCCCGATCACGGCACGGCAGGCTGGCAGAATTTTATCGCCAAGCCCGACGGCACCTTGATCTTCCCCGATGGCAGAGAGTATTACTGCCTCTACTGGGAGGGCAAGGCGGCGATGGATCACGATTTCTCCAAGGGCTTCTGCGTGAAGGGAAGCGATACCGCTGAGTTTCTGACGCAGATTCTTGCCGAGATCGGCTTGACGCCCCGTGAGGCAAACGAATTCATCATTTATTGGTTGCCCCTCATGCAGAACAATGAGTACAACCTCATCACCTTCCAGACCGATTCTTATACCTCCGCCGCGCGTCTGGAGATCACCCCCACCCCCGACAGCCTCCTGCGGGTCTACATGGTCTATCAGCCGCTGGATGCACCCGTGGAGATCGAGCCTCAGACCTTCGAACCCTTCGAACGCAAGGGCTTCACGGTGGTTGAATGGGGCGGAGATCTTCCTTGAACGAAATCACAAAACGAACGGAACTGCGAGAGATCGCAGTTCCGTTTTTCGTATATGAGGTTGTCAGCGCAGAATTCGGATCAGATCCTGCCGTCCCGCCTTGATCAGCGCCTCCCGCACCAAAGCGCGGTTCTGAGGCATGTGATATTGCAGCAGTGCCCGCTGGTACGCCTTTTCCTTGGAGGTGCGGGGCACGTAGACGGGCTGCATGGTGAAGGGATCCAGCCCCGTGTAGAACATGCAGGTGGAAACGGTGCCGGGGGTGGGGTAGAAATCCTGCACCTGCTCGGGATGGTAGTTGATCTTTTTCAGATAGAGCGCCAGCTCAATGGCGTCCTTCAGAGTGCATCCCGGATGGGAGGACATGAGATAGGGGACGAGATATTGATTCTTTCCGTATTCCTTATTCAGCGCGTGGTATTTGTCGGTAAACGCCTTATAATATCGGAAGGGAGGCTTGCCCATGTGCTTCAGCACGCGGTCGGAGCAATGCTCGGGCGCCACCTTCAGCTGTCCGCTGATGTGATGCTGCACCAGATCACGGAAGAAGGTATCGTCCTTATCCAGCATCAGATAATCGTAACGGATGCCCGAGCGGACGAACACCTTTTTGACCTTGGGAAGCTTGCGAAGAGTGCGCAGAATATCCAGATATTCCTCGTGGGACACCTTCAGCGCCTTGCAGGGCTCGGGGGCGAGGCATTTGCGATCCTTGCACATGGATCTCTTCCCGCAGGAGGCAAAGCGGAAGTTTGCCGTGGGACCGCCCACGTCGTGAATATACCCCTTGAAGTTGGGGGATTCGGTGATCTGCTTGGCTTCCCGTACGATGGAATCCTTGCTTCGGGAGGTGACGGCGCGCCCCTGATGGAAGGTGATGGCGCAGAAGTTGCATCCTCCGAAGCAGCCTCGGTTCTGAATGATGGAGTTCTCCACCTCTAAGATGGCGGGAACTCCGCCCATGGATTCGTAGATGGGGTGATATTTTCGCGTGTAGGGATAGTCGTAGACCTTGTCCAGCCCCTCCCGCTCCAGCGGGGCGGCGGGGGGATTCTGGATCAGCCAGCGCTTGGAATGCCCCTGCGCCAGCACGTGACCCGTATAGGGATCCTGCTCCTCGTACTGGATCTTGGTGGCGCGGGCGTAGGCTTCCTTGTCCTTGCGTACGTCCTCAAAAGAAGGGCAAATTACTGCGTTTTCGGGAAGGTCGTGAGAAATATAGCAGGTTCCCGCAACGTCGGTGATGGTCGAAATTTCTTCTCCCGCGGCAAGACGGGTGCAGATCTCGGTCATGGACCGTTCTCCCATGCCGTAGGAGAGAAGGTTTGCCGAAGTATCCTCCAGAATGGAGCGACGTACGGCGTTCTGCCAATAATCGTAATGGGCGAAGCGGCGCAGGGATGCCTCCAGACCTCCGATGACGATTGGGACCTCCTTGTAAACCTCGCGGATCTTGTTGCAATAGACGATCAGCGCACGGTCGGGTCTCAGCCCCGCCTTTTTTCCGGGGGAATAGGCGTCGTCGTTTCTGCGGTTGCGCGCCACGGTATAGTGGGCAACCATGGAGTCGATGTTCCCCGAGTTGACCAGAAAGGCGTATTTGGGAGCACCGAACCGTTCAAAATCCTCGGTGGTTTTCCATTGGGGCTGGGCGATGATTCCCACCGTGTAGCCCAAGGACTCCACCAGACGGGAAATGATCGCCGTTCCGAAGGACGGGTGATCCACGTAGGCATCCCCCGTCACCAAAATAAAGTCGAATTGATCGATCCCTTCCTCTTCCATTTCTTCCCGTGTTACGGGCAAGAATCCGGGATAACGCTTGCTCATTCTTCGCTTTCCTCTCCTTGTGTGGTGCGGATCTCGTTCCATTGATCCTGCGTGATCAGAACGTCACGGGGCTTACTGCCCTGATAGGGTCCGATGTACCCCTTCTTTTCCATCTGATCCATCAGCCGTCCCGCGCGGGAGTGCCCCACGCCCAGCGACCGCTGAAGCCCCGACGTGGATGCCATGCCTGCTTTCAGCACCAGCTCCACGGCACGGGGGAGAAGCACGTCGTCACCGTCGTCCACGTAATCCCCGTCGGGATCGGTGCCTCCCATGCTGCCCGTGATGCCTTTTTTGCCCTTCACGGTTTCCTTGGAGCGCTTTTCGATCTCGTCCAGAATGCGGGATTGCTCGTCTGCGTTGGATTCGCCCGTGCAGTGCTCCTTGATGAACCCGACCACGTCTTCGATTTCCTGATCGGAAACGTATCCGCCCTGAATACGCAGGGGCTTGGGTGCGCCCAAGGGGCTGTAGAGCATGTCGCCGCGTCCGATGAGCTTTTCGGCGCCCGTCTGATCGAGAATGATGCGGGAGTCGATGGAGGAGGAGACGGCAAAGGCGATGCGGGAGGGAACGTTTGCCTTGATCAGACCCGTCAGAACGTCTGCGGAGGGTCTTTGAGTTGCAATGACCAGATGCATGCCTGCCGCACGTGCCATCTGTGCAAGACGGCAGATGGCGTCTTCTACCTCGCCCGAGGCGACCATCATCAGGTCAGCCAACTCGTCGATGACGATGACGATCTGGGGCAGGGGCTTTTCTCCCTCCTCGATCTTTTCGTTATAGCCCTGGAAGTTGCGGACGTTCTTTTCCGCAAAGAGCTTGTACCGTTGCATCATTTCGGTGACCGCCCATTGCAGAGCGCCCGCCGCCTTTTTCGCTTCTGTCACCACGGGAACCAGCAGATGGGGGATCCCGTTGTATACGCTCAGCTCAACCACCTTCGGGTCGATGAGGACCAGCTTGACCTGCTCGGGGGAGGATTTGTAGAGAATGCTCATGAGAATTGTGTTGATGCACACCGATTTACCGGATCCCGTGGAGCCTGCGATGAGAAGGTGAGGCATTTTTGCCAGATCGATGCAGATATTTTGCCCCGAAATGTCCTTCCCCAGCGCCACGGTCAGATTGCTCTTGCTGGTGCGGAAGGCGTCTCCCGAAATGGTTTCCTTCAGATAAACGATGCTTGCCACCTTGTTGGGGATCTCAATGCCGATGGCGGAGCGTCCGGGAATGGGCGCTTCGATACGGACTCCCGATGCGGCAAGGTGCAGGGCAATGTCATCGGCAAGGTTCGTGATCTTGCTGATCTTCACCCCTGCGTTGGGCTGCAGCTCGTAGCGGGTAACGGTGGGACCCCGCACCGCATCCAGATAGGTGGTGTCAACCGAGAAATTCTGCAACGCCTGCATCAGATTCTGCGCCGTCTGACGCAGCTCCTCCTTTGCCTTTGCGGCGTTTTCATCGGGCTTGAAGGTCAGAAGGCTCAAGGGAGGATAGACGTAAGGAATCTCCTTTTCCGCCTCCTTCTTGATTTCAGCCGCCATCTGACCCGCTTCCGCACGGATCTCTTCCTTAGAGATCTTTTCGGGCTCCTCGGGCAGATTTGCCGCCGCTTCCTCTTCCATCAGCATCCGTGCCTTGGTGTCGATGGCGGCGGGGGATTCCAGCATATCGGGCGTGAATTCAAAATTTTGCTCCTTCTTCACCTTGCGGGGTGCCGTGTCGATCAGGTCGGAGGACAAAACCACTTCCTTGCGGGACGCCTCGGGCTCTGCGTGACGGGGAGAATCGATCTCTCCCTCCCGCTCCAGTTGACGCTCCTTCATGCGACGGCGCTCTGCGGGAGTAAGGGTCTCCTCGGGGTCGATGGAGGGAATTTCAAAGGCTTTCTTGCGGGGTGCCTCCCGCACGCCCTCCTCCTGCACCTCGGGTTCCTTCTTGGCTTTCTTCTTTTTGCCGCCGAAGAGGGGGAAGAGGGGCATCTGACGGGGTTCTTCTTCCTCGGTTTCTTCGGGTTCTTCTTCCTCGGGCTTTCGATCAAAGAGCGTTGCAAAGGTCACGCCGCTGAGGAAGACCAACAGAATGAGGATAATGAAAATGCAAACGATAATGGTTCCGATCTTGTTCAGAAGGGACAGGGACAGCCATGCTAAGGGAGAGGTGACCGCCCCGCCGCCTACCATATCCAGTCCCTTCCCCGCAAGGGTCGCCACGTAATCGGTAAAGCCCATGCCGTTCAGCTCCACGCTGAGGGCGGACCACAGGGTAGACACGGTGGCGTAAAGTCCGATCAGCCCCCAGATACGCTTGCCCACGACGGCTTTCCGATCCATAATGCGGAACACCGCAAGGACCAGGAAAAACAGGGGCACGCCGATGGCAGTTGCACCCATTGCCCAGCACAGCGCCACCTTCAGCCCGCTTCCCACGGGGCCGATGACTCCGTCAAAGAAGCAGAGAAAGGTGAGAAGCGCCATTGCAATGAAGACGATCCCCCACAGGGTGTTCTTCAATCCGCGATCCATTCCCGTCTTTTCGGGAGCCGCTTTTTTTGCCGAGGATTTCTTGGTCGTCGTCTTCTTTTTTGCGGAGGACGGTTTTTTAGCGGTGGATTTTTTCGAGTTCTTTTTGGGTTCTGCCATAAAGAGCCTTCCTTTCTTTGGGGGAATTTTCTGCCCGAACTCCCGTTTTTCGGGGGGATTTTACGGGAAAATGAAATGTTTTTGTGTGTTTTTCTGCTTGGGGCTTGCTTTTTTTTGCGGAATGTGATATGATAAGAGAGTAGAAATTGTTTAGGAGGTTTCCGATGGATACCATTTATACCGTCAACGTAGGCGGCTTTGACATGAAGCTGTATTCCAGTGAATCCGAGGCAGAGACCCTGTCCATCGTCAAGGCGGTCAATCGCCGCATCAAGGAATTCGATCAGGGGAACAAGGGTGCTCCCAAGATCAACTCCATTCTTCTGACCTGCATGGATCTTTGCGACGAAAACCGTCAGTTGAAGGAGAAAAACGAGGCGCAGAAGGCGAAGCTTGCCGCGCTGAAGGCTCAGCTTGCCGAGGCGAAAAAAGAGATCGCCGCGCTGAAGAGCGGGGAGTGAACCGAATGGAGATACTGTCTCCCGCAGGGTCTCCCGAGGCTCTGCGTGCCGCGGTGCTTTCGGGGGCGGACGCCGTTTATTTCGGCGCGTCGTCCTTTAACGCCCGCATGAACGCCGTTAATTTTACCGACGATATCCTTCCTCAGCAGGTGCGTTATTGCCACGAGCGGGGCGTTGCCTGCCACGCGGTGCTGAATACGCTGGTCACCCAGCGGGAGATGCCTGCTGCTCTTCGGACTGCTGAAATGCTGATCTCTGCGGGGGTGGACGCTCTGATCGTGCAGGATCAGGGGCTTGCACGGGAGCTTCGCCGCCGCTCCGATATTCCGCTGCACGCAAGCACGCAGATGACCGTTCATAATCTGGACGGCATCCTGTACGCACAGCAGGCGGGCTTCGATCGGGTGGTTTTGTCCCGCGAGGTGTCCCGCAAGGAGCTGGAGTATATGGCTGCCCGCTCTCCCTTGGAGCTGGAGGTCTTTGCCCACGGTGCTCTTTGCATGTGCTACAGCGGGCAATGCTATATGAGCTCTCTGATCGGCGGTCGGTCGGGAAATCGGGGCGAATGTGCCCAGCCCTGCCGCTTGCCCTATCGGGGCGGATACCGCCTGA
Source organism: Clostridia bacterium (assembly GCA_017424085.1). Taxonomy (GTDB): domain Bacteria; phylum Bacillota; class Clostridia; order Oscillospirales; family UBA644; genus RGIG995. The sequence goes on along the minus strand of JAFPBP010000035.1, from coordinate 8,924 downwards.
GCCTGAAGGATCTTTGTCTTCTGAAATATTACGGGGAGCTGGATGCCATGGGCATTGCTTCCCTGAAGATCGAGGGACGCATGAAGTCTCCCGAATACGTTTCCGCCATTACCTCCGCCTACGCCGCCGCCAAGCGGGGTGAGCCTTATTCTCCCGAAACCGAGGAGTATCTGGCAGGGGTGTTCAGCCGCTCTGGCTTCACCGACGGATATTATACCGATCGCATCGGGCCTGCCATGTTCGGCACCCGCAGTGAAACGGTGCAGAAGGTGACGTTGCCCGATCGGGAGTATCCCCGCCTTGGGCTGGACGTGACGGTGCGCCCCCACGGGGAGGGACTGCTTTGCACCGCCCGTTGCGGGACTTATAGTGCGGAGGGGATCTTGCCCTGCTCTCCCGCACGGACCCGTCCCACCGAAGCCGACGACATCCGCGATGCCTTCGGTGCCTTGGGAAATACGTCTTATTATCTCAATTCCTTTTCCGCAGAATTGCCCGAGAACGGCTTCGTTCCCGCCTCTGCGGTAAAATCCCTGCGACGGGAGCTTTTGGACTGTCTCACGCAAATGCGGTTGCTTTCGACTCGCTCCTGGAAGGATCTGCCTCTGTCCCGCAGTACGGCAACGCCTTATCGGGGACGCCGCGAAGGAGTGTTTCTTCATCCCGATTCGATTCCCGAGAACGTGGATCTTGATTTTATCTGGGTCCCCCTGTCCGTCGCCGACCAATGCGCTCGTCTGCTTCGCTTCGGAAAGCCTCTTGGGTTCGTTCTGCCCCGCATTTTGCGGGAGGACGAAAAAGCCCAAGCGGAGCGCCTGATCTCCCTTTGGAAGGAGCAGGGCGTGACCGATGCGCTGTGCGGCAACGTGGGGCATCTGCCTCTCTGCCTTGCCCACGGCTTAACGGTCCACGGGGATTACGGCTGGAACGTGACCAACCCTGCGGCGCGGGATTGGTTTTTAGAGCAGGGGGCTTGTGACGTGACCTTGTCCTTCGAGCTGAACGGGGCACAGATCCGAGATCTGACCACCGAGCGGACGGGCATGATCGTCTACGGCAGATTGCCCTTCATGATCTTCCGCAACTGTCTGAAGAAGACTCATCATAAGGATGAGATCCTCACCGATCGCAAGGAGAAGGATTTTCTTCTTACCTGCGCCTTCGGTTGCCGCAACGAATTGTGGAACGCCGATCGGCTGTGGCTTGCGGATAAGCCCATCGACGGGCTGGGCTTCCATCGGTATCTGTTCACCGACGAGACGCCGGATGAGATCGGGCAGGTCCTTGCCTCGTACAAGAGGGGAGAGGCTCCCCGCGAGGGTATGACCCGCGGTCGATTTTGAGTATAACGGAATGACGCTGAGTGCGCCATTCCGTTTTTTTTGCTATGATTCTTCAGTTGGCGCTTTTCAGATGCCGCTCCGCCGTTGCAAGCTTGACGCAAACGCAGAGCAGACGGATGCAGGTCTCCAGTTCTTCTACGGGAGGATAGGTGGGAGCAATTCTCAGGTTGCGATCCTTGGGATCGTGATGATAGGGGAACGCCGCCCCTGCGGGGGTGATGACGACCCCTGCCTGCTTCATCAGCTCCTCTACGCGCTTTGCGCTCCCGTCCACCAGATCCAGAGACAGGAAATATCCGCCGTTGGGAACGGTCCAGGTGGCGTAGCCGTCGTCCTTCAGCTGAAGATTCAGCTCCTTGAGCGCCACGTCAAAGTGGGGACGCAGATATTCCGCATGCCGCTTCATGTGCTCGACGATGCCCTGCTTGTTCTTGAAGTAACGCACGTGCCGCAGCTGATTCAGCTTGTCGGGGCCGATGGTCTGGAAGGTCTTGACCGCATTGAGAGCCTTGATGTTGTCCTCACTTGCCGCCATGGCTGCCACGCCCGAGCCGGGGAAGGAGATCTTGGAGGTGGAGGTGAAGGTGAGAACGCGGTTGGGATTGCCTGCCTTGACGCATTCGTCAAACAGGTTGAGAAGCTTGTCGGATTTGTCGGCAAGATCGTGAACGATATAAGCGTTATCCCAATAAATGCGGAAATCGGGAGCCGCCTTCATGGACGCCAGACGGCGAACCACCTCATCGGAGTAGGTTTTTCCCTCGGGGTTGCTGTACTTGGGCACGGACCACATTCCCTTGATGGAATCGTCGGCGGCACAGAGCTCCTCGATGCGATCCATATCGGGACCGTCTGCTTTCATTTCCACGGGGATCATTTCGATGCCGAGGCTTTCGCAGATGGCAAAGTGCCGGTCGTATCCGGGAGCGGGGCAGATCCAGCGGATCTTCTTCTCACGGCTCCAGGGGCGAACCGATCCGGGGACGCCGAAGAGCATTGCGGTAACGATGGAGTCGTACATCATATTCAGGCTGGAGTTGCCTCCCACCACTACGTTTTCCGCGGGCACCTCAAACAGCTCCGCAAAAAAGCGGCGCGCCTCGGGAATGCCGTTGAGAATTCCGTAGTTGCGGTAGTCGGTCCCTTCCTCGCCGTAGCAGTCCTCGTTGGTCTGCAGGGCTTGGAGCAGCCCCTCGGTCACGTTCAACTGCAGGGAAGAGGGCTTGCCGCGGGACATATCCAGGTTCAGGCAACGGGTGCAATAGGTGCTGAATTCATCTTTTGCCGCCCGATAGACGGCGGACCATTGTTCTTTCGAAAAATCGGAGATCATACAGGGTTCCTTTCAAGTGTACAGGGTGTAGAGAGCGTATATTCTATCAAAACACAGATCAAAATTCTGCCGTTCCCACGGTGCGGGGGAACGGGATGGCGTCGCGGATGTTGGAGATGCCCGTCAGATACATGATCAGGCGCTCAAAGCCCAGACCGAAGCCTGCGTTCTTGGTTCCGCCGTAACGGCGAAGATCCAGATACCACCAATAGTCCTCCTCCTTCAAGCCCAGCTCTTCCATGCGGGCAAGAAGAACGTCCAGACGCTCCTCACGCTGGCTGCCGCCGATGATCTCGCCCACGCCGGGGACCAGAAGGTCGGTTGCGGCAACGGTCTTTCCGTCGTCGTTTAAGCGCATGTAGAACGCCTTGATCTCCTTGGGATAATCGGTGAGGAATACGGGAGCCTTGAAGATCTCCTCGGTCAGATAGCGCTCGTGCTCGGTCTGCAGATCACAGCCCCAGGAGACGGGATAATCGAACTTGTGCCCCGATTTCTCCAGAAGCTCCACAGCCTCGGTATAGGTTACGCGCTTGAATTCCGCGTTGACCAGAGAATTCAGGCGCTCCAAAAGCCCCGTGTCAACTCTCTGATTGAAGAATGCCAGATCGGCGGCGCATTTCTCCATGACGTACTTGATGACGTACTTGATCATGGCTTCCGCCAGATTCATATCGTCCTTCAGATCCGCAAAGGCGATCTCGGGCTCGATCATCCAGAATTCCGCCGCGTGACGGGCGGTGTTGGAGTTTTCGGCACGGAAGGTGGGACCGAAGGTATAGACCTTATCAAACGCCATGGCGAAGCATTCCGCCTCCAGCTGACCCGAAACGGTCAGGTTTGTGGATTTGCCGAAAAAGTCTTCCGCATAGTTGACCCTTCCGTCCTCGGTCAGAGGCAGATTTTCGGGGTCCAGAGTGGACACGCGGAACATTTCGCCCGCACCCTCGCAGTCGCTTCCCGTGATGATGGGGGTGTTGACGTAAACAAAGCCCTGCTCCTGGAAGAATCTGTGAATGGCGTACGCCGCAACCGAACGGACGCGGAAGGCGGCGGAGTAGAGATTCGTGCGGGGACGCAGGTGAGCGATGCCGCGCAGGAACTCGGGCGAGTGACGCTTCTTCTGCAGAGGGTAATCGGGGGTGGAGGCACCCGCTACGGTTACCTTGGTCGCCTTGATCTCAAAGGGCTGCTTCATATCGGGGGTGAGGATGAAATTTCCTTCCACCTCCACGGCAGAGCCCACGTTCAGCTTAACGATCTCTTTATAGTTGTCCATATTCGCTTCTTCCAGCACGATCTGAACTCCGTTGAAGTAGGAGCCGTCGTTCAGCTCGATGAAGCCAAAGGCTTTCGAGTCCCGCAGGGTGCGGACCCAACCGCAGACCTTGACGGTCTGTCCCTCGAATGCATCGGGGGAGGCAAACAGTTCGTTGATAAAGGTACGTTTCATTTCTGTATCCCATCCTTGTAAAAAGAAGTTAGTTACAAATAATAATATCATATTATACCATAGACAACGCGGAATGACAATAGGGAGACTGCTATAGTTCGAAAAAATGTCCTTTTTTCGGCGAAAATCTCCTCGTTTTTCGGCTTTTTGCATGCCGAACCGCAGAATCGACTCCCTTCCTTCGGATAGGGCTTTCGCGGTGATCTTTTTTCTTTTCTTTCTTCGGGAAATGACGGAAAAAGATTGCAGTGATAAGGGTTGTGTCTGTAACAAGTTTGAAAAATCTCTGTCGCAATTTAGTTTCAATTTTCTTTTTTGTCAAAGAATCGTTTCCTTTTCATAATATTTTCAGGGGCGAAATCTCCCGAAATTGTTACGAATCTGAAACGCAAGTGTGTCAAAAGTTAAAAATGTGTCGTTTTTTTATTGAAACTTTGTCTGCTTCTTGACAAACCGACGAAAATGTGCTATACTGTTTGCGGACTAAGACGAAATACCCGACCCGGAGGGAACAAGTATTCATGGAAAAGACCATTCTTATTGCCGACGATAACAAAGAAATCGTCGATCTTCTGAAAATTTACGCGCAGAAGGAAGGCTATCAGTACATCTGTGCCTACGACGGCGAACAGGCTCTGAAGTTCTTTAAGGAGCGCAATCCTTCGCTGATTCTGTTGGACATCATGATGCCCAAGATCAACGGCTTTGACGTTTGCAAGCAGATCCGCCAGACGTCCAACGTTCCTATTATTATCATCTCCGCCAAGGCAGAGGAGCAGGAGCGCATCCTCGGTCTGGATATCGGCGCGGACGACTACGTGATCAAGCCCTTCAGCCCCCGTGAGGTTCTCATGCGGGTGAAGACGGTTCTTCGCCGCGTTGCGGACGATTCTGTGGACGAAAAGAGCAAGAAGATCGAGGTCGCAGGGCTGTTGATCGATATGAACAGCTACGAGGCGTCGGTCAACGGCAAGCCCGTGATTCTGACCAAGAAGGAAATCGAGATCCTGTGGCTCTTTGCCACCAATCCCGGAAGAGTGTTTACCCGCGATCACCTGCTGGAAAACATCTGGGGATACGAATATTTCGGCGACACCCGTACCGTGGATACCCACATCAAGCGCATCCGTACCAAGCTCGACATCGACGATTCTGTGGGCTTTGATATCAAGACGGTTTGGGGCGTCGGCTACAAATTTGAAGTGAAATGAGACGCAGAACCGAATATAGTTTCACTCTGCTCGAAGGGACGGTGCCGATGCTGATTGCTATCGGTGCCGTTTTGTCGGTTATAACCCTTTTCTTCCCCCAGGTGCGGTGGTTGAACGGGGTTAGCGCCGTTCTTCTGATCGGAGCGCTCGCGGGTGCTCTCGCGCTGCTTCGTCACCGTCGGCGTCAGCCCGATCAGACAGCTCTCGAGCGGGAACGGGATACCTTTTTGTCCGACGTCGCCCACGAGCTGAAGACCCCCCTCACCGTGGTGCGCGGCACTGCCGAGGCGCTGAGTGACGGGGTTGTTCCCGCAGACGAAACCGACCTTTATTACGCCCGCATCCTGCGGGAAACCGACGCTATGACCCGTCTCGTGTCGGATCTTTTGGACGTGACCCGCCTCCGTACGGGGCGCATTCCCTTTGCGCCGCGGGACGTGGATCTGACCGTCCTTGCTCAAGGGGTGGTGGACGGGATTCGTGCCTTGGCGGAGCGAAAGGGCGTTGCTCTGGATCTGGAGTGCGAGCCCCTTCCCGTGGTCCTTCTGGATCACGATCGGATCCGTCAGCTGCTGGTCATTCTTTTGGATAACGCTCTCAAGCATACCCCCGAGGGCGGCACCGTCACCCTGTCTCTGTCGAGGGAAGGGAAGACGATCCTTCTCCGCGTCCGCGATACGGGATGCGGCATTCCCGCCGAAGACCTGCCTTATCTGTTTGAGCGCTTTTATCGGGCGGATCCCGACGAATCGGGGATTCCCGGCACGGGGATCGGACTGTCCCTGGCGCGGCAGATCGTCCTTCTTCACGAAGGAACGGTGGACGTTACCAGTGAAATCGGGAAAGGAACCTGCTTTACCGTGGGAATTCCTCTCCGTGAATGTGAGGAAACTTTATGAATCGGGATTTTATTCTCGCCTCCGCATCCCCCCGTCGGTTTGAATTGCTCCGACAGGTGGGGTTATCCTTCCAGAGCATTGCTCCTGCGGTGGATGAATCCACCGATCTTACCGATCCCATTGAGATCGTGTCCGAGCTCTCGGTCCGCAAGGCTTCGGCGGTTGCGCGAAGCAACCCCTTGTCCGTGGTCATCGCTGCCGATACGGTCGTGGTGGTGGACGGCATCGTTCTGGGAAAACCGAAGGGAGAAGCCGAAGCGGGAGAGATGCTTCGGAAGCTTTCGGGACGCTCTCATTTCGTGTTTACCGGCGTGACGGTTGCCTGCGACGGTCGGATGGAAACGGCGATCTGCCGCACGGAGGTCTTCTTCAAGGACCTGTCCGAGGAGACGATTTCCGCCTATCTTCGCACGGGCGAGCCCTACGATAAAGCCGGAAGCTACGGTATTCAGGGGAAGGGCGCCCTTTTGGTGGATCATATCGACGGAGACTACGCCAACGTGGTGGGGCTCCCCGTCAGCATGCTGGACGATCTTCTGAGAGAGTTCGGCATCCGTCTGTTGTAAGCTTGTTTTTTTTGTATTCATTGAAGGAGAACGCTTCATGGGACTCAACGAATTCGGAATCGATCTGGGTACCTGCAATACCTTGATCTATCGAAAAGATAAAGGGGTCGTGCTCAACGAGCCCTCGGTCATCGCCACCGAAACCTACGGTGCGAAAAAATACATTTGTGCGGGACGGGATGCTCGGGATATGATCGGGCGCACCCCCGATACCGTCACCGTGACCAGCCCCATTCAGAATGGGGTCATTGCCGATTTTGAAAAGACGGTCATGATGCTGAAGGAATATATCCGCCGTTGCCGTACGGGCTTCGGCTCGGTGTCTGCCGTGGTCTCCATTCCCTGCCGTGCCACTCCCGTGGAAAAGCGCGCCGTGGCTGACGCCGTGCGTGCCGCAGGAGTCAAAAAGGTCCCCTTCGTGGTGGAAAAGCCCATCGCCGCAGCGCTTGGCTCGGGGCTGTCTATTTTCGAGCCTCGCGGTCGGATGGTGGTCGATATCGGCGGGGGAACCACCGAGATCTCGGTCCTCTCCATGGGAGGCATCGTTTCGGTGACCTCCACCACCTGTGCCGGCAAAAAATTTGACCGCGATATTATCGCATACGTGCGCAAGACCCACAGCGTTCTCATCGGGGAGCGCACCGCCGAGGAGGTCAAGCTTTCCATCGGCTCGGTCTTTGATGACGGTCACGTGAATTTTATGACAGTCAGCGGACGGGATCTCGTTCGCGGACTTCCCGTAAACGTGGCTCTGTCCACCGACGATATCCGCGACGTTCTGTCCGAGTCGGGTCGGTTTTTGGTGGATCAGATCAAGCAAACGCTGGAGAAGATCCCTCCCGAAATGGCTGCGGATATCATCGACAGCGGTATCACTCTTGTCGGGGGCGGCAGTATGCTCCCCGGCTGGGAGGAGCTTCTTTCCAAGGAGACGGGCGTGGCTTGTATTCATTCCGCATCCCCGCTGGAGAGCGTGGTTACGGGCGTGGGTAATGCCTTCCGTTATCGGGATCAGATCAAGCACGGCGTTCAGCACGAAAACATTCTTTCCTGACTTAAATCGCGTTCAATAACCCGGGAGGTGCCCTGTTTTGAATCCTTTCTTCCGAGGACGGTTTTTTACCGTTCTTGTCTTGATACTCTGCTTTTTATTCGGCTTCATGCTGTGCGTTGCGGTCAACGGACACACCATGCCCCATGAACAGGTGATCGGGATCATCGTGTCTCCCGTGCGCACGGGCTTTACCTGGTGCGTGAATCAGGTGACTCATTTCGTGGATTCGGTCACCCGCTATGACGAGCTGATGGAGGAGAACGAGCGCTACCGTCAGCAGCTGGCAGAGGCGCAGAAGGAGCTGGACGAGGCTCGGTATGATAAGATTCAGAACGAGCGCTATCGGGAAATGCTTTCCATTCTGGAGTCCGATTACGAATTTGAATACGTTTCCGCCGACGTGGTCACCGTTGCCACCGACGGCTGGGATTCGTCCTTCGGGATCAATGCAGGGACCCGCATGGGCATCGAGAAGGGTGATATCGTGGTCTCCTCGCAGGGCTTGGTTGGGAAAATCGTGGAGGTCGGCTTGAACTGGGCGACGGTCTCCACCTTCATCGATCCTCAGATCTCCATCGGCGCCTTGGTTCTTGCCACGGGCGACGTGGGCGTCACCGAGGGAACTCTTGAATTGAAGATCCGCGGGGAATGCCTGATCCGCTATCTGGATAAGGATTCTGCCGTCAATCGCGGGGATCGGGTCTATACGTCGGGCTTGGGCGGTGTATATCCCAAGGGACTGCTCCTGGGGACCGTGACCGATCTTTTCTACGAGGATAACGGCTTGTCCCTCAACGCGGTCCTTACTCCCGCCGTGGAGTTCGACTCGCTGAAGGAGGTTCTCATCATTACCGATTTTGCTGAGGATGCTCCATGAAAAAGTTGATTTTGCGCTGGGTCCTGATTGGAATTCTGTTCCTGTTTCTGGGGTTGGTGGAGCATTGCACGGGACCCTTGTGGTGGCATTGCAATCCCCCTTATCTTCTGTGTGCCGTGGTGCTGTGCGCCATGTTTTCGGGAGAGAAGGCGGCATCCTTGTACGGACTCTGCTCGGGTTTGTTTGCC